>CAYFRV010000198.1:0-5635 GCA_964345495.1 uncultured Bacteroidales bacterium
GTATCTGCACGAAAAATGGTGTCTGTGTGGATTGTAGTATCAGCAGAATAGGGATAAAATTTAGTTCCTCTGTACTCATCGCGCAAAATGGACATCAATTTTTCAAGTGTGACTTTTTTATCCGGCCTTATAAAAGTTGGAAATTTTTTCCGATCAGGAGAAATTTCTTTAGAAGGAACCAGAAGAGATTGTGCCCGCCAAATTCTTCTTGAGTCGGAAAACTTACTCTCCTCAATTTTTCTCTTCCTTCCACCGAAACTATCGGCAAAATTAAACAATTGATTCTCCGGATCCCATAGCTTATTCCGTTTGGCAAATTCTTTTAATCCCGGAGAGGCCATAACATTCTTATCATCCGGATTAATAAAACCTATTCGATAACTATTGGCTTGTACCCAGCAAGCATCTGAAGGTATCTTAACCGCGGCCCAATGTGTTCCTCCCCCGGTTTCAATGTACCAAATTTCATTTTCATCGGCAACAGCAAAACCACTGGGATAACTAATACCGTAATAATTAAAGAATTCCCCCAACATTCGGACACATTGTCGCGCAGTTCGTGCTCTTTGAAGTGCAATATATCGAATTCCCCCGGTGACGCCTTTATCTTTTAGCGGATCGGCTTCGCGTGCTTTAAGATTTCTGTCTTTAGCCAGCGAAACTCCCCCTCCAATTGCAACGCCGTATTCATTAACCGCTACTGCATCGCCTTCCTTAAAGCCTTTTTCCGTCTGTAAAACCATCCATTCATAGGTGATTAATTCTTGTGGAATTGTAAGCCCGTTTTTAAACTTTATAACCGCGCCTGAATCATGTTGTCTGCGGGGATATTTTTTAAGATAAGATATTTCTTTCCCGGTAAGATCATTATTATGAGCCATTAATACTGATTTGTCTTTTGTAGCATTCTTTCCGGCAAGAATCATAAAACATCCCTTATCCTGTTGGTTAGGCATTGTTGCATAGGAGGGTGTAACAAGAAGTGATAACGCAAATCCTGTCAGCAAAAACAAAACACTATTCAATTTGCTCATTATATAAACCTTTTAATTAATTAGGCTCAATTTATAGAAAATTTTTCATGATTCAAATGACTGATCAAAACATTAATCAGCCTTTTCATTAAACAATGGGTATTTTAAGACCCAATACACATAAACCACACACTTGGTTTTATTGTTTAAATAATTGTTCCATTGTTCTATTGTTAAATTGTTAAATCAACTGTCGAACATCAAACATCCAAAATCAAATATCTAACATCAAACATCGAACATCAAATATCCAAAATATAAATATTTAAGGAATTCAAGTATAATAAAACCATAGCTTATATGTTTTATTAAAATGATTTAACTCAATACAAGTAAAATTATCTATAAAAACTATGCATACCATTGAACCTTATTATTCATGGAGAAAATACTACACGGCTGAAAATGACATGTCATCGCCCTTTTTTGGCAGGGAATACAGCGAATTTTATTTTACGCATTCAATCTATGATCACTACATACATCCTCAATGGGATCATTTTGGTTCCGAAACCTTATTCCTGAAAATTATTTATGCTGATTATAATATCGGATTTGTAATAATTGAACTGTTAGGAGAATGGAATGATTGTTTGTTCAATGATATAATGCATTTAAAACGAAATGTTATAGAAATATTAATTGAGCAGGGTATTAATAAGTTTATACTCATAGGAGAAAATGTTTTCAATTACCATTCATTGGAAGATTCATACTACCAGGAATGGTCTGAAGAGATAGAAGACGGCTGGATTGCTGCTTTAAACTTTAGAGATCATGTAAAACAAGAATTTTTCAGCGAAAATCTGGATGATTACATATTTTTTGGAGGTTTTCTGGATGCATTTGATAACTGGCGTAGCTACACTCCCCTGAAGGTCTTTAAATCAATCGAAAGTGAAGTTTCTCACAGATTATTCCCCCATTAACCAAAATGGTTGTTTCTTGTAAACTGAAAACGATTACCAAAAGAAAATTCATTTTTTATTTAGAGAATTGACTAATAATTTATTACTTTAGGCTTCATAAAATTTAAAAAAAATAAATATTATTGTCTGTAAGCCAAGGGATTAAATTTGCCAATGATTACCTTTGATATTATCATAGTATTTATCGTCTTATTGTTTATTCTAATTTCCCTATATAAGGAACTTTTAGGAGCTACTTTTACATTTGTTGTTGCTGTTGTTACGCTTGGCTTCTTTGGGATTCTCACTCCCAAAGAAATGTTAAGCGGATTTGCCAACGAACAAATATTTGTTATTATTCTCCTGCTTCTTATTGGCGATATTATAAAAAGAACAGGAATTCTGGAAGCAATATTTGATCAGATATTCCAAAAAGCCAGAACGATGAAAGGTTTCATGGGGCGAATGATGCTACTTATCTCCACTTTCTCGGCTTTTTTAAATAACACGCCACTGGTCGCGATTATGATGCCCTACGTAAATAGCTGGTCAGAACGAAACAACATCTCACCTTCCAAATTACTCATGCCTCTCTCTTTCGCTGCGATATTGGGTGGTTGTGCCACATTGATCGGAACCTCCACCAACCTGATTGTGAGCAGTATGACCGCTGACCAAACAATTATTGGTGATGTCCGGCAGCTTAATATCTTTGATTTTTCGATTGTCGGGGTGCCTATGATAGTAATCGGACTTGGATACCTCTATTTCTACAGTGACAAATTATTACCGGAGAGAAAAGATGCAATCTCGGATTTTTCTTCAAACAGGCGGGAATATCTTGTTGAAGCCCAGGTTCGAAAAAACTCTTCCCTGATTGGAAAAACAATTGAAGAAGCAGAGCTCCGAAATCTTAAAGGTTTATTCTTAGTTGAAATCTTAAGAAATGACTATCGTATAAAAGCTGTTTCACCTGATGTGATCCTTCAACAAGATGATATCCTTATTTTTGCAGGTGATACACGAACAATAGCGGAAATGGTTAATGCAAAGTCAGGCTTAACGCTGCCTTCGGTGGGAATGATGCATAAAAAGAAAAAAGCAGAAGTTGTGGAGATTGTCATTTCACAAAACTCAAGCCTGATAAATAAAACTGTAAAAGAAGTAAGATTCAGAGCAAAGTACGATGCCGCTGTAATTGCTGTACATCGCAACGGAGAAAAAATAAGCGGGAAAATTGGAGAAATTGTATTAAAACCGGGAGATGTGCTTTTGCTATTTACAGGAGAGGATTTTGTAAACAGAACTGCACACACACACGACTTCTATTTCATCTCTAAAGTTCGCGATTTTAGAAAAATTGAAGGATATAAAGTAGCAATTATTTTCGGCGGACTATTTGCAGCAATTATACTCTCTGCTTTTCATATTATTTCTCTTTTTATGGGTCTTTTAGTTACCATACTTGCAGCGTTTATTTTCAAAATCGCTAATCCTAAAGATTTACCCAAAGCCATTGATTATGACCTGGCGCTGATCATTGTATTATCGCTCGCTTTAGGTGTGGCGATGCAAAAATCCGGGGCCGCCGATTTAGTTGCAGATACCATTGTTTCTATCTTCATGCCCCTGGGAAAGATAGGCTTATTATTTGGAATATATCTCATAACAGCATTTTTAGGAGCCTACATTGGAAACAAAGCTGCTGTAGCAATAATCTTCCCTATTTCACTCACCATGGCAGCTAATCTGGACTTACCTGCCATGCCATTTATTCTGGTAGTTTCCTTTGCAGCAGCAGCAAATTTTATGACGCCGGTGGGTTACCAGACAAACCTTATGGTCTATGGTCCCGGAGGATACTCTTTCAAAGATTTTTTCAAACTTGGTTTCCCGCTGACAATTATATATATGTTTGTTACAATTGCTATTTTACGAATAATGTACTTTTAATAAAATTAATATTATGGATAACACAAAAAGACAAGAACTTTTAACAACGGCAATAAGCGCTGCATTAAATGCAGGGAAAACTGTGAATGATGTTTACAAGGGATCCAACTTCGAAGTTGAGCAAAAAGAAGATGAAACTCCTTTAACATTAGCAGACAGAAAAGCTCACCAGATAATAAAATCCCATATTGAACAAACTGAATACCCTTTGTTAAGTGAGGAAGGGAAAGATATTGCATATAAAGACAGGAAAGATTGGGAATACTTTTGGTGTGTTGATCCCCTTGACGGAACAAAAGAATTCATTAAAAAAAACGGTGAATTTACGGTGAACATTGCACTCGTTTACAAAGGCAACCCTATTCTTGGAGTAATATATGCTCCATACGTCGGAGATCTTTATTTTGGCGAAGAAAGTTTTGGCGCCTACAAAGTAGAAAATTTCAATGGCGTTGAGGATACATTCAACGATGTCAATGAATTAATGAAACTGGGTATGTATTTGCCAATATCTGAAAACAGGAGTAAATTAACCGTAGTAGCAAGCCGATCACACATGAACGATGACACACAGGCTTATATAGATGAATTAAAAGAGAAACACGGTGAAGTTGACTTTATTTCAAAGGGAAGTTCGCTTAAAATATGTATGGTGGCAGAGGGCAAAGCAGATGTATACCCCCGCTTTGCTCCAACCATGGAATGGGATACTGCTGCAGGCCAGGCTATAGCAATTTCTGCAGGTTTTCAGGTTACTGAAAAAGATGAAGAAACTCCTTTAAAATACAATAAGGTAAATTTAACGAATCCATGGTTCATTGTTAAAGGAAAAAACGTATAAAACAGAAAACGATATCCCGGATTGAACTTTTCGGGATATCTTTCGTCCAATGTCACAATGAGACATCAGAAAGACTATATCATTGGACATTTTTCAGCCTTAGGCGCCTATTTGATTTGGGGGATATTGCCTATCTACTGGAAACAGATTGATCACGTTCCCGCTCCCGAAATCCTTGCCCACCGGATATTTTGGGGCTTTATCTTTTTACTCTTATTTAACATAATTTCGAATAGAAAACGATATTTTAACTTATTGAAAAACAGAAAGAAACGCAATTCGATGTTTCTAACTGCCGGATTAATCGCAATCAACTGGATGATCTTTATTTATGCGGTTACCTCGGAACAAATCCTGGCAGCGAGTTTGGGATATTTTATAAATCCACTTTTTAGTGTTTTACTTGGAATGTTGTTTCTGAAAGAAAAGCTCAATCCTCTAAAAACAATAGCAATCATTTTTGCACTTACCGGAGTGGCCTACCTTGGATTTAATTACGGGAAACTCCCCTGGATATCTGTTGGTTTGGCCTTATCCTTCGGATTATACGGAATGTTTAAAAAAATGTTTAACCTTGATTCAATCAACAGCATTATGATTGAAACAATGACCCTGTCGGTTGTAGGCATTACCTTTCTTACCATACTGGGCATCGAAGGAGATGGTCATTTTCTGACGCATTCTTTCAGAACTGATATTTATTTGATTATCTCCGGGATAGTAACAATGTTACCGCTTTTTCTTTTTGCAGAAGGAGCAAGAAAGATACCGCTTTCCAGTGTAGGCTTTCTGCAATACTTCGCTCCTACTCTTATGTTCCTCATTGGTGTGTTAAAATACAAAGAACCACTTACCAATACCTATCTGATAAGCTTTCTGTTTATCTGGACCGGTTTGGC
>CAYFRV010000199.1:0-5616 GCA_964345495.1 uncultured Bacteroidales bacterium
ACTACTTGTTTCCCTATGTAGCGTGAGCTTAAAACTGTCAGTGCTCCCATGTAGTTTATTTTGAAGGAGATAAGGTCGCCTACTTTGTATTTGGGTTTTTCGGTTCCCAGGTCAACTACGATCATATCTGAACTTGCCCCGGAGATTTCTATATTGGGGTCCGTTGGTGTGATGTTTTCCGGGTCAATATCTAACAGGCCAATGTCGAGAATTGCACGGTATGCAGTTTTTCCATAGTCGTTTTCATCGAATTCTTTCACATCTCCCGCCACATTTTGACCAATGTCTCCGGTTGGAACAATCGGTTTTTCAGTTAATTCAATGATTTCTGTATTCAATTTGAAAATATCATTTTCCATTTCTTCGATATTTTCTCCTGTAAAGAGATTATTCCCGAAGAAAAGGGTTTCACCAATACGGAAATGGGAAATGCCTTCAGGAAGTACATTTTTGAAAATTAATTCAAGAGATACAGAGGAGCCACCAGATACGTAGGGAATGTTGCGATTGAATTTTGCTTCGAGAAGCTGCTCATATAAACTTAATTGTATCAATTTGTCATGGCTTGGCATGACTCCGTTTAAACAATTTAGATTTGTTCCGATTCCGACAACTTCGATATTGGGTAGTTCAAAGATTTTACCGTAAAAATCAATGAATTCTTCACCCAGGACGCCTTCTCGCAAATCACCCAATTCAATCATAATGATTACTTTGTGAATTTTATCCTGGCGTTTAGCTTCCTCAGAAAGGAGTTTCAATGTGTAAAGCTCGGTGTTGAAGCTGATGTCAGCATATTTCACAACGCTTGGAATGCTTCTTTTGGAAGGAGGCCTGATATAGGCCGTTTCTACATGTTTGTCAATGCTTTTTACTACTTTCAGGTTATAAATCCGGGAGTCAAGTATATGATCCGCTCCCAGGTCAATTACCTCTTTCAGGAATTCTTTATTTCCGCATAATACTTTTGAAACAATTCCGAATTTTATGTTACGCGGTTCAAGAATATTTGCCAGGTATTTATAATTATGTTTTAATTTCTGTCTGTCTAATTCAATAAATGCCATAGTTGAAATGTTTTAGTTAATAACTCTCCTTGGAGTGTTAAGGGGTAAACGTGCCAGCAGTTCATAATTCAATTGATTATTAAAATCAGCAAAAGAAGCAAGTGTAATTGTTACCCCGTCCTGATCTCCAATTAAAACAACTTCATCGCCTTTTTTTACTCCATCTACTTGTGTGACGTCAGCAATAAGCATATTCATGTTTACAACCCCGATTACAGGAACTCTGTGCCCATCGATAAGAACACGCCCCTGGTTGCTCAAAGAGCGACTATATCCGTGAGAGTAGCCTACCGGGACAATGGCGATGACTTTTTTCTCCTGCGCCATGTAGTAATTCCCGTAGCTGACAAACTCACCGGGTTGTACTGTTTTAATGCTCATAACCTGACTTTTCCAGCTTAATACCCGCTGTAAAGGGTTTGTTTTTTCCATTCTTTTGTGCACAAAATGAATAAATGTTTCAGGGCTCGGCCAGAATCCGTATTGCAGGATTCCCAGACGTATCATATCCATTCTGGTCTTCGGGTAGGTCATTGCAGCTGCCGAACAAGCTGTATGCCTTAATTCCGGTACTACTCCGCGGTTTGTTATCCATTTGTAAATGCGGTTGTATTTTTTTATTTGTCGCTGAACACGGACATGATTCGCTATGCTTTCCGCCCCTGCATAATGCGTACATAATCCTTTTATTCTAAAATATTGTTTGTTTTCGTTGATGGTTTTAACAACCTTATGCAAGTCTTTTTGATTGAAACCTGTACGATTCATCCCGGTTTCCACTTCAATATGAATGATGGCTTTTTTCTCATGTTTTTTTGCATAGCTGAGGGCCTCCATTAATTTGCTCTCTTCAAACACAAAAAATTCAACATCTTTTTCAACTGCCCATTCAATTTCCTCCGGATACATCCAGCCCATTACCATGATTTCCGTTTCTTCCTGTTTGATGTTGTACACCCTTCTTGCTTCATCTCCGCTGAATACTGAAAAATGGTTTATCCCTGTTGATTCGGCAATTGGCACAAATTCTTCAATGCCATGACCATAGGCGTTGGCCTTAATGACAGAAGAGAGCTTTACTTCCTCGCCAAAATAATGTTGCAGGAACTGCAAATTATGAGCTAATGCAGACCTGTTGATTTCGATAACAGATGTTCCGGCCATATTGATTGTTATTGGTTGAAGTGTTTTTTATAAATTCCAAAAAAGACGTTAATTCCGGTTTCAATGATTTCTTCGGGAAAATCATAATCCGGATTATGCAGTTGAGGTGTTTCTTCTCCTGCTCCCAATCCAAATAAAGCTCCTTTAAACTGTTTTGTGAAACGTGAAAAGTCCTCTGACCAGCGGAAAGGTTCTTTGCGCTCTATAATTTCTGAATTGTTTTCCTCTGCTGCTTTTTTAACAGCATCAGCGGCATTTTTATTGTTTTCCGTGGCAAGAAATTCTTCCGTCCACTCTGTTTCATAGTCTAGTTTATGTTGTTTGGTGTGTTTCTGTACTAATTGTATTGCTTTTTCTGAAAGTTTTTCCATATCTTCATTCGTGTGCGATCGCAGGGTTGCCATTACTTCTGCATAACCGGGTGTAGTGCCAAAGGCTATCTCACCAAGGCGGGCATGTATTACAGTGGTAAGGGTAAATCCCTCGAATTCCTCTTTTTCTGGCAGATAAGTTAACTCTTTAACAAGTTCTGCCATTGCAATAGCCGGCGAAAGTCCGTTTTCCGGTTCTCCTGCGTGAGATGTTTTTCCAAAGAGGCGTATAATTAAGCCTTTTGATGCTGAAGCAAATATCCCTGGGTTATAGATTATCGATTTTTTTGGGAAACCCGGCAGATTATGCAATGCATAAACATAGTCAGGACGAATGGGATCAAATTTTGGATCATCCAAAACATAACCGGCTCCCATTCCGTTTTCCTCTGAGGGCTGGTAAAGCAGGATAACTTTCCCTGCGTCGGGGCGATTTTTTGAGATAGCCTGGGCTAAGCCGGAAATGATCGTCATGTGCCCGTCATGTCCACATTTGTGGGCAATACCTTTGTTGTTTGATTTATAGTTGAAAGTATTGACTTCATCTATTGGCAATGCATCTAAATCACAGCGGAATAATACCGAAGGGCCCTCTTTTTTTCCCTGAAATATTGCAGCTACTCCGTGTCCTCCAATCTCTTCAATAATCTCGTCGGGCTTATATTTTTTCAGAAAAGTTTTGATTTTTTTTGCTGTTTCTTTCTCTTCTCCTGATTTTTCGGGATTTTTATGGAGTTCCCTTCGCAGCTTTATTAGTTCGGATATATTAAATAAATCATCCATGAATAGCGGGGTTTAGTTGTGCACAAACATTTTGTACACAATAAACATTAAATTGTTTTCTAACTGGGTTAGTTTTTCGGTAAAAATATTGATTTTGATTGAAATATGTATTAAGTGATGTTCAAGTATACCATTAAAAGTTGAATATTGTTTCTGCACGACAAATTTAATACAATTGTGTGTTTTTCCAAAAATATTATACTTTCCCCATGTTTGCTGTTTATATCTTATCGTCTACGGTTATCAATGGTGACGCATCTACATCATCTATTCCCAGATAGTGTATAATTAAATCCAGTGCTGAATTAATGTCGTTTGTATGGTCATCAGGCACGTCCTCTAACTTTTTTGTTAGTCTTTCATGCATCAGGTAAGGAGTTTTTTTCAGGAGTTCAGCTCCTTTTGATGTCATAACAATGTGGGTGGTCCGTTTGTCTTCCCTCTTGGGCAAGCGTGCCAGGAATCCTTTGTTTTCAAGGCGATTGATAATTCCCGTAACTGTACTTGAGTTGAGGTTTAAGTAATCTCGTAATTCTTTTTGGGTGGCCTGATAATTCTTTGAATTATTCAGGTAATCCAGGCAAAGAATTTGCGGTATGCTAACTCCGTATTCCTTCTGAATCTTTTTTGACTCAAGATTAACAGATCGTACAATTTTTCTTATTTTGATTAATATTTCTGTTGATTCTACTGCCATGTTATTTTTTATTTTTATACAACGTGATAAAAATAATTAAAATTTCTTATTAAAATCTGTTCAATAAAACTTATTTTATTTTAATTGGATAGAATAAAAATTAAGATATTTTTGCCAGTCAAATTAATGATTTCAATGAAGAAAGATCTTATTGCCGCATACATCAGCATTATACTTGCAATGACTTTTTGGAGCCTTACGTATGTTTGGTACAAAATGGTTTATGAGGCTTATAATCCCATTACCACCGTTTTATTGCGTCTTATCTTGTCTTCAATTATGCTTGTCATTCTGATGTATCCACTTGGCAAGTTGCAGAAAATTGATTTTAGAGACCTCAAATATTTTGTGCTGGTGACCTTTTTTCAGCCTTTCTTATATTTTTTATGTGAAAGTTTCGGCGTTAAGCTTGTTTCTTCTACATTATCAGCAGTAATTATTTCTACTATTCCACTTTTCAGTCCTTTTGCCACGGCCTATTTTTTTAAGGAACGAATTACAAAATTGAATTTTACAGGGATTGTCATTTCTATTATTGGTGTGGCATTAGTGATTTTCAGCAGACAGGAGGATGTTGATGTTAAAGTAAATCCCATAGGCATCTTGCTTCTTTTCCTTGCAGTTGCTGCAGGTATTGGTTATAGCATTGTTATAAAAAAACTGTCAGGAAAATACAATTCGATAAGCATTGTCACTTATCATAATATAATCGGAATATTCTTTTTTGCACCGTTGTTTTTCATTTTTGAATACGAACATTTTATTTCTGTTGGATTTGTGAAAGAAGCGGTTGTTCCTATGATTGAACTGGCGTTTTTTGGGTCTTCTTTTGCTTTCATCTTTTTTACTTTTTCTATAAAGAAGATCGGGGTTACCAAATCTAACGCTTTCACAAATGCTATTCCTGTTTTGACAGCTATTTTTGCTTTCTTTATGCTCGGTGAGACCCTTACTATTGTTAAAATGGGTGGAATTGGTTTAGTAATAGCCGGGTTGTTTATGTCACAGATACGCAGAATTCCGGGATGGCGAAGAACCCGTAACTTTTTTATCAGGCCAAATGAATGACAAGGAACTTGCAAACCTCAGAGAAAAAGCCCGGCAGGAGGAATCATCCAATAAAGCCTTTCTGAAAAAATTGAAAAGGTGGAAAAATAAACGAAAATTGGATGATGTGGTTCATCAATTGCATGATGATTTGTTTGAAGATATGGATTGCCTGGAGTGTGCCAACTGTTGCAAAAGCATCAGCCCGATCATTCATGAGAAGGATATTCAAAGAATAGCCAAAAGTTTGAAGATGAAACCCTCGGAGTTTTCGGAAGAATACCTGGAACAAGATGAAGAAGGCGATTATGTTTTCAAACAAACCCCATGTCCCTTCCTTCAACCTGACAATTATTGTTCTATATATTCCATCCGCCCGCGTTCATGCAGGGAATATCCACATACCGACAGAAAAAACATACAACAGACACTGGATCTTGTATTGAAAAACACGTTTATTTGCCCTGTTGTGTATGATATCGTTATG
>CAYFRV010000200.1:0-5615 GCA_964345495.1 uncultured Bacteroidales bacterium
TTTCAAAAGCCTTCTTAAATTTGTTGAAAAGAGAAAACAGGAAAGATGGATAAACAACAAGCGAAAAAGCGGATTGAACAACTGAGGCAAGAACTCACCGAGCATAACTACCGGTATTATGTTCTGGCTCAACCCACCATAACAGACTTTGAGTATGACAAACTCATGGAGGAACTCATTCACCTCGAAGAAAATTACCCGGAATTCAAAGACAAAAATTCCCCCTCACAGCGCGTTGGAAGCGATATAAACAAAGAGTTTAAACAAGTTCGCCATAAATACCCTATGTACTCGCTCAGCAATACCTATTCAGAAGAAGAGGTGAAGGAGTTTGAAACCCGGATTAAAAAAACCCTCTCCGACCCCATTGAATATGTCTGCGAACTCAAATATGACGGGGTAGCAATTTCAATAACCTACATCAACGGAATACTGGAACAGGCCATAACTCGCGGAGACGGCATTCAGGGAGATGACGTCACCGAAAATGTCAAAACGATTCGAAGCATACCGCTTAAATTAAGAGAATCCGGCTATCCGCAGGAATTTGTCATACGCGGAGAAATATTGCTGCCTCATGATGGTTTTAAGAAGCTCAATGATGAAAAAGAAAAAAAGGGAGAAGCTCCGTTTGCCAATCCCAGGAATGCAGCGGCCGGAACGCTTAAACTCCAGAAGTCAGCTTTGGTTGCCAAAAGACCACTGGACTGTTTTTTTTATTCTCTTGCAGGAGAAAATCTCCCGTATCGTAAGCATTATGAAGATTTAAAAAAAGCTAAAGAATGGGGGTTTAAAATTTCCGGCCAGCTAAAAAAGTGCCACAACAGAAAGGAAATATTTGAATACATAAACCACTGGGATGAGGCACGTAAAACCCTCCCCTATGACACAGATGGCGTAGTAATAAAAGTAAATGACTACAAACAACAAGAGCAATTAGGTTACACAGCAAAATCACCACGCTGGGCCATTGCATACAAATTCAAAGCTGAGCAGGTGGAGACAGAGCTAATGAGCATTTCATACCAGGTAGGCAGAACTGGAGCTGTTACACCGGTTGCAAATTTAAAACCTGTAAGGCTTGCCGGAACCACCGTCAAACGTGCTTCACTTCATAACGAAGACCAGATAAAACTACTGGATGTACGGTTACATGATTCCGTCTATGTCGAAAAAGGGGGAGAAATTATCCCGAAAATCGTAGGAGTTAACAAAGAAAAACGACCAAAAAACAGCGAAAAGGTTGAATTCATCAAAAATTGCCCGGAATGCAACACAGAACTCGTTAAAATTGATGCCAGGCATTATTGCCCGAATGAATATGGCTGTCCCCCGCAGATTAAAGGACGTATTGTTCATTTTGTCTCACGCCGTGCAATGGATATCGAAGCTGCGGAAGCCACTATTGAGACTCTTTACAACAAAGGACTCATCAATGATTTAAGTGACCTTTTTGATTTAAGAAAAACAGATTTGCTTGCATTAGAAAGATTCGCAGATAAATCAGCCCAAAATTTGATTGACAGCATAAATGCAGCAAAGAAAGTGCCTTTCCCGCGGGTTCTTTACGCACTCGGTATAAGATTCGTTGGAGAAACAGTGGCCAAAACTTTGGCAAAGCACTTTAAAAGCATCGATAATTTGGCAAATGCGAGCTACGAAGAACTTGTTGAAGTGCCGGAAATTGGAGAACGCATTGCGCAGAGTATTCTGAATTATTTTAAGGATCCCAAAAACCATAAAATTATACAAAAGCTGAAAAACGCAGGTATACAAATGGAATTGGAAACTGAAGAAGCAAAAAGCCCGGGAAAACTGGCCGAAAAAACATTTGTTATCTCCGGAACATTTCAGCATGCTTCACGCGATGAATTGAAACAACTCATTGAAGAAAATGGTGGAAAAAACACATCTTCACTATCCTCAAATACAGATTATTTAGTAGCAGGTGAAAATATGGGTCCCAAAAAACTAGACAAGGCAAAAAAATTAAATATACCAATCATTTCAGAAAATGAGTTTTTCAAAATGATTTCTAATGAATAATCTTATTTCTGAAATGGTTACCCTTATTCAACAAAATTTATTAAACTTGTAAAGTGAATATCGTGAAAAAATACAAATTAAAAATAGCAAACTGGCTTCTAAACAGGGAGGTTAAGGCTGTAGAACGAAAAATAGAGGTACACAACTTTGACGACGCAAAGTCTGTCGGAGTTTTGTTCTCAGCCGAAAAACCCGGTGCATTTGACGTTACAAATGAGTTTTTACATTTTTTATCACATAAAAAATTGCAAATTTTTGTGTTAGGTTATATTCCTCAGAAAGAAATTCCGAAAGAATATTTAATGAACAGTAAGATCAATTTTCTCTGCAAAAAAGATATTTCGTGGCTCTGCAAACCTAAAAGCCATATCGCCACAAAATTTATCAAAAGAGAATTTGACATTCTCTTTGACCTGAGCGAAAATGAACACTTCACCCTAAAATACATCAACAATTTATCGAGAGCAAAATTTAAAGTGGGGAAAGAACCCACCGGCGGCAGAGAATATGATTTTATGATCAATATTCGTCATAATCCGCAACTTTCGTATTACGTTGAACAAATCAAAGAATACATTGAAAAATTAAACAAAGAAAAATAAATGCCTATGTTATCAGAAAAATTCATTGGAACAGGTGTTGCAGTAACCACCCCTTTTAACAGTAATAAAAAGATTGATCATGGGGCATTAAAAAACCATATTCAATTTTTGATCGAAAATGGCATAAATTATTTAGTTATCTTAGGCACAACAGGAGAGTCTGTTACTTTAACTGCGAAAGAAAAGCAAGAAGTTATAGATACATTTCGTGAAACTTCTAATGGGCAGGTACCTCTTGTTTATGGTCTTGGTGGGAACAACACTCAAGCTGTTGTTGAAAAGTTGCAAAACACAGACTTACAGGGAATAGACGCAATATTATCCGTTGCTCCATATTACAACAAGCCTTCACAGAAAGGGCTTTACGAACATTTTAAAACCATTGCCACCAACAGTTCAGTACCTGTAATCCTGTACAATGTGCCGGGGCGAACAGGTGTGAACATAAATGCAGATACAATTACTCAACTAGCTAAAGATTTTAAAAATATTATTGCCGTTAAAGAAGCCTCAGGAAATTTTACACAAGCAATGCATATCATCCAAAACAAACCCGAAGAATTTCAGGTAATTTCGGGAGAAGACGGTATAACCCTCCCCTTGCTCTCCATAGGAGTTAACGGTATTATTTCCGTCACCGCAAATGCTTTTCCAAAAGAATTCTCCACTATGATTAACTACGCATTAAAGAACGATTTCCAGGCTGCTAAAGAGATTCATTATAAATTATTGCCAATTGTTGAAAAAATGTTTGCCGAAGGGAACCCATCTGGCATAAAATGTGCATTAGCAAACAAAGGCCTTATTGAAAACGTTTTAAGATTACCCCTTACAAGTGTAAGTAAAGAATTGAATGAAGAAATAAAAAATATAATTCAAACTTTTTAATTTATGTATAACTAAACTTTATCAATATGAAAAAAATAATAAGTTTTGCTTTGCTTATTGCCCTGTTCAGTATTAGCTGGACTGGCTGCAGCCCTAAACGGGAAGTTAAAAGAATTGATTCAGACAGCCAGACAGATCTGAGCGGCCGCTGGAATGACACCGATTCACGAATGGTAGCTGATGCAATGGTTAGCCAAATTCTGGGAGGTAAATGGCTGGAACGCTACGAAAACAAGCATGATGGAAAAAGACCAGTCCTAATCGTGGGCTTAATAAAGAATAAAACCCACGAACATATTTCATCTCAAACCTTCATCAAAGATATAGAAAGAGCCATAATTAACGACGGATCAGCCCGATTGGTTCAGGCCGGTAGCAAAAGAAATGACCTGAGAGAAGAACGTTCTGACCAACAGGACTTTGCTTCTTCAAAGACAGCAAAAGAATGGGGATTGGAATTAGGAGCAGACTTTATGGTTCATGGAGATATTAATTCAATTGTGGATTCATATAGAGATGAAAAAGTTGTTTATTACCAGATAAACCTCGAGCTTTCTAATCTTCAGACAAACGAAATTGTATGGATCGGGGATAAGAAAATCAAGAAATTTATTGAAAATTAATTTCATCCCTAACAAAAGGATAAACTAATCAAGCATTCATGAAACATAACCTAAATTTCAGGAATAGTTTTATCATTCTCATTGTTTTACTACTTGCCGGCTGTGCCACTTATTATAAAAAACACCAGGAATTCCAGGCTGCAGTAACCAACGGCAATTTAGAAAAGGCAAAAACCTATCTTAAAAACGACAAACGGGGAAAAGAAGGAAAAAACAAATTACTGCATTACCTTAACCATGGTTACGTTTCATGGATGCTTGATGAATACAGCGAGAGCAATAAGTACTTCGCCGAAGCCGACAGGATGATTGAAGACTACATCAAGAATTACAGCATGGAGGCACTTGCTTTAGTTTCCAATCCCGGGGTTAAGCCATATAAACCTGAAGATTTCGAGGCAGTTATGCTGCATTATTATACTGCCCTTAACTACATCAATTTAAATAATTACGAAGACGCACTGGTGGAATGCCGCAGGGTTAACATTCGTTTGCAAGAACTGAACGATAAATACAAAGACCATAAAAATAAGTATCAGCGTGATGCTTTTGCCCACAACCTGATGGGAATGGTATATGAAGCTGATAATGACTACAATAATGCATTTATTGCCTATCGCAATGCCTATGAAGCCTATAAGGAAGATTATAAGGAATATTTTGGAATGGCCGTTCCTGAACAACTAAAATACGATATTTTAAGAACAGCCTATTTGACCGGATTCAGAGAGGAAGTACGCTATTATGAAAAACAATTTGGTATTGATTATGAATATATGCCAAAAGAACACGGCGAGGTAATCTTCTTTTGGCTTAACGGATTTGGACCCGTTAAAGACGAATGGAGCATTCAGTTCTCGAAAGTACCAAATTCAAGAGACGGTTATATCACATTGAAAAATGAAGAGTTAGACATGTCTTTCCCTGTTTATATAGGAGATAAAAGCGGTAACGAAAAACAAGCTTTCAAAGATCTGCGGTTCTTCAAAGTAGCATTCCCAAAATATGTTGAGCGAAAGCCCGTATATTCCAATGCAGCTGCATTCTGTAATAATGAAAGATATTCTTTCGATTTGGCTCAGAACATTAACGAAATAGCTTTCAAAACATTAAGAGACAGAATGTTTCGTGAAATGGGTAATGCCATACTTCGCATTGCTACTAAAAAAGCTTTAGAAGCATTAGCTGATGAACAGGATGAAAATCTGGGCACGCTTGTTAACATTATCAACACAGTAACAGAGAAAGCCGATACGAGGAATTGGCAAACCCTGCCGTATTCAATTTCTTACACCAGAATCCCTTTACACAAAGGAGAAAACAAAATTGTATTCAAAACCAACTCCCAAAACGCTCCACCCAAAAAGAAAGAATACACTTTAACAGGCAGAAAAGGAAAAATTTACTTCAGGTCTCATCACACAATCGAAACATATAAACCGAATATTTCCAGATA
>CAYFRV010000201.1:0-5606 GCA_964345495.1 uncultured Bacteroidales bacterium
CAGGAAATGGAAGAAATTGTAGTAACCGCAATTGGTATGGAACGGAATGCTAAAAAACTCGGATATTCTGTTTCAGAAGTTTCGGGAGAGGACCTTGAAAAATCAGGTTCATCAGATGCTTTTTCTTCGCTGAAAGGGAAAGTTTCAGGAGTTCAAATTTCTTCCTCTAGTGGTACTGCCGGAGCATCATCTTTTATTGAAATACGTGGTGCTGGCTCTATTACAGGAAGCAATTCACCATTATACGTTGTTGATGGTCAGCCTATTAACAATACTGGTGGTAGCGCGGGTGTTGATGGTGTTGTAACCTCTAACCGTGCTATGGACATAGAACCTAATGACATTAAATCAATTAACATTCTAAAAGGTGGATCTGCTACTGCATTGTATGGTATGGAAGGAGCCAATGGTGTTATTGTTATTGAAACAAAGTCTGGAGTAAAAGGAGAAAAGTATACCAATGTAGATATTAATTCCTGGGTGAGGATTAATGAATCTTCCCAACTTCCAGAAACCCAGAAGCAGTATGTACAAGGGCATAATTATTTCGGAAATTTATCAGAAGCTGCTATAACCCATCCGGACAATAACTATTATGCCGGTATGTCCTGGGGGCCTCATAAAGATGATGTCGTTTACACAGATGACCCTAATTATGTTCCTGCTGATTATTCACCTTTTGGTTTAGGTGGTACAACACCAATGGATACATGGATGGAAAAATGGAATCCTAACGGAAGAATGGTTACTAAAGAAATGGCTGACGCTTTAGGGCTCTCTACTAATGGACCTGTACAGATGAATGATATTTATGATTACTTTCAAAGAGGAGTATCATGGAAAACTCATGTTTCTGTTTCCAGCGGTGATGAAAACACCAGTTATTACTTATCAGCTGGTACCAATCAGAATGAATCCATAATTCCTAATGATGAGTGGGATAAGAACACATTCAAGATTAATGCCAGTCATGATCTTACTGATAATTTAACTGTAAGAGGAAGTGTTAACTTAATAGATACTAAAGGAACTCGTATACAAAGAGGTTCAAATATCTCAGGGGTTATGCTTGGACTATTAAGAACGCCCCCATCATTTGACAATGGTTTTGGATATGAATTTGAAGACGGCTCTCAACGTTCTTATCGCGGAGGTGGCGGATATGATAACCCTTATTGGACTTCGAACAACATACTTTATAAAGACCATAACACAAGGGCAATCAGTAATGCTCAGCTAGACTGGGACATTAATGAATGGTTAAACTTAACTTACAAAGTTGGATTAGACTATTGGAGTGAATATGTCAACTATCATTTTGCCAAAAATTCTAATGCCAACAAGGAAGGTTATAAAGAGAAATGGAACAGGTACAATACCAACTTTAACTCCGACTTAATTTTGAGCATGTCAAGAGACATTACAAACGACTTAGGCATTGATGCATTAGTTGGAAACAATTTGTATGAGAGAAAATATGAATCAGGAACTGCTCAGGCGAATAACTTAATAGAACCGGAATTTTACAATGTATCCAATTCCTCTGCCCAGGAGGCTGGCGAATATAAACAGCACTTCAGAAGATTGGGATTATATAGTGAAGTAACCCTTGATTACAGAGATCTGTTATTCCTTGGAGGAACAGGCCGTTTTGACTGGTCAACCACTATGCCGGAAGAATCGAATCCATTCTTCTATCCATCTGTTAACCTGGGTTTTATATTTACCGAGCTGCCTGTATTTGATAATTTATCCAACATCTTATCCTTCGGTAAACTGAGAGCATCACATGCAGTAACCGCGAAAGATGCCGGACCCTATAATACAGTAACAACTTTTGCCTCGGGTCAGATATGGAGTGGATGGACGGAATACACATCATTTCCTTTCCGTGGTTACTCCGGATACGACAGAAGTTTCCAAATTGGAAATCAGGACTTAAAACCTGAAAAAGAGATAACAAGTGAAATCGGTTTTGACCTTCGTTTCTTTGACGGAAATGTTCGATTTGATGCTACCTATTTCAAAAAGCGTAACGAAGATCTCTTGATGGGAGTTCCAATTGCCGCAACAAGTGGGTTTACTAGTGCTTACCTAAATGCTGGTGCAATGGAAACTACCGGATGGGAACTTATGTTAAATGTCACTCCTGTGCAAACTCAGGATTTCTCATGGGATTTTGATGTGACATGGTCTAATCCTACAACTATTGTGAAGCAATTGGCTGAAGGTGTTGATAACATTAGTCTCGGTGGATTTGTTTCTGCCACAATTAATGCTGTTGAAGATGAACCTTATAGATCCATATATACAACAGAGTATCTCAAAGATGATCAGGGCAATTTAATAATCAATGATGATCCTACGCAACCTGATTACCAATACGGAGCACCTATATGGGATGATGAAATGAAATCTGTTGGAAAAGTTGCGCCCGAATACACAGCCGGTTTTACTAACCGTTTTTCTTTTAAAGGTATTACTTTAAGTGCAACGATGGATATCAAAAAAGGTGGCTTAATGTGGAATGGTACTAAAGGAGCCATGTATTATTTTGGAGTCCATGGCGATCAGGTAAATCGGGGTGAAACGAAAGTATGGGATGGTGTAAAAGGCCACCTGAACGATCAGGGTGAAATTGTTCATTATGATAATAACGGCAATCTACAACCAGGACCCGGAGAAACCAGTGACATTGAATGGACGGATAATCAAAACTGGTATCATACAGGCCCAGGAAGTGGATTTACCGGACCTAGTAAACCATTTATCGAATCGACCGAATGGATAAGGCTGCGTGAAGTTAGCCTTTCATATAATGTACCAGGTAACGTACTTGAAAATACTTTCTTTAGAAAAGCTGAGGTGTATTTTACAGGAAATAATTTATGGCTGACTACACCTTATACGGGAATTGACCCCGAAACGAACCTGTTAGGTGCAGATGATAACGGCCGTGGAATGGATTATTTCAATATGCCTGGTACCAAATCTTATACTTTTGGTGTTCGATTAGGATTTTAGTAAATAACCGATGAAAAAAATTAATGAATTAATTCTAAAATAATATTATTATGAAAATTAAATTATATAAAATATTAGGTTTGTTTCTGGTTCTCTCCATATTCACTACTTCGTGTGAATCCTGGATTGATCCTGATATGAACGATGATCCAAATGCATTGACGGATGTTACAATGAAGTCAGTGCTCGCGAATACACAACTCTCCTTTTTCTTCGTTGTAGGAGATGCTGATTGGACAGGATACACCGCTGCGTGGACACAACATCTAAGAGGTGCAGACCGCCAATTTAGTGCTGTTGATAAGTATAGTATCACACCGACAGACTTGAATAACCTTTGGAGCGGAATGTACGAAGATAACCTCGAAGGACTTCAGTTGATAAAGGAAAAAGCTGAAGAGCAATCATCTCCTCATTATAGTGGTGTTGCTAAAGTAATGGAAGCTGCCTCTCTAGAGCTGCTTACCATGTATTTTGGAGATTTAGCTTATTCCGATGCATTTCAGGGAGAAAAAGGAAATTTCCAGCCTGAATATGATAGTCAGGAAGAAATTTTCACCCAGATTCAAACTCTCTTAGATGATGCTATAACGGAGCTCCAGACAGAAAAAAATGAAATCCCTCTGCAAGGAGATATGATTTTTAACGGAGATACCGAAAAATGGCTAAAAGTTGCATATTCTCTTCGTGCACGTGTTAATATGCATTTTACAAAACGAGCTAATGTGAGTTATAGTGACGTTATTTCTGATCTGAATAATGGTATCAGCTCAAATGCCAATGATTTTCAACTCTTTTTCCCTGACGATATAGCCAGAGCGAATCCGATGCATCAATTTTTACAAGAGAGAGACTCTTACCTTGATGATAATGATTTTTTCCAGAATTATATAGCAGGCGATCCGCGTGCATCAGTATTATATTACAGGCCTCGGACTGTTGGTGCTGATGAATCAGGATTCTGGTTTCAACCAGATTCTCCGGTTGCAATTTTGGAAAATGCTGAAATGCTTTATCTTAAAGCAGAAGCTCAAATTAGAGATGATGATGCAACTTCAGCCAGAGCCACGTTAAAAGACGCTATAGAAGCTTCTCTAAATAAATATGGAGTGATGGATCAAGGTTGGTTCAATGGGAAAAAACAAGAGATAGATGCTACTGGAGATGGCGACTTATTAGAAATGATAATGGAAGAAAAATACATCCATATGTTTGGCAATCCAGTGGTATTTTATTGTGATTTTAGAAGAACGGGATACCCTGCGGCATTACAACCGACCTCTGGCGATCGGTTCCCAGAGCGTTTTCCTTATCCTTCAGATGAGATAAGTTATAATACAAATACACCAGATTACGGTTCTGTTTTTAATACTCTCTGGATTTTCAATGAAGGTTAATCCATAGGTATTTGATAGGTAATTAATTAAAAATGATAAAAGATATGAAAAAACTTGCAATAAATATTTTAATTATCGGACTTCTTGTTATTTCCTTTGCATGTGAAAAAGAAGAACATGCTGTGAATACAGAAACTAAAGATAGTCCGGGTTTTAAGCTTGCACCGGGCCCCATAACTGAATTAGATGATAATGTCAGTGTCTCAGTTAGCGATGTGGGCTCCGGTATTACTGAATTCACTATTATACACCATAGTACTGGTAATGAGGTAGGTTCAGTAAGCATTTCCGATGGAGAAGGAACTGCTGTTATCCCCAAAGGAGATATCGGATTGGCAAAAGCTGGAGATGCAGCTAATCTTCTGTTTGAAGGAAACAATTCTTTAAACTCAACCAGAAAGACTTCTGTAGCCATGACTCATCCTGTAACGACTTTTGAACTCTCTGAAGGAACTGTTTATAATAATGATGCTCCACATAAACTCTACTTTGCGGTAGCACCTGTACAAGAGACTGTGGAAGACGTTACAGTTGAGAAAAAAGTTGGGGTTAATAGTGATTATACTACTGACTCAACTTTTACTACTCTTGAAGATTCGTTGATGTTTATGGGCAGTCCATATGAAAATTCTGATACTGTCTATTATCGTATCACTGCATCTGACGGTGATGAAACAACGACTCCAAAAGAGTTATCTTTCGTTGTTCAAAAATGGTCTTTTGCAAATTCTGGCAGCGCCATACTTGATACTACTACAAATCACGCATTTGATCTCGTTGCAAATGAACATGTAATGGCAGGGGGCGACACTTCTGACATAGAGTGGATACATGATCCTGTTAATAATGAAATCGGTATTGAGTCCAATCAGAATGCCATGTTTGATAAAGTTAATGCTTCCGAGACATTATGGATGAATAACGATATCAATGTAATTAAAGCTAGCTATACTGACACTGATGCTCAACAAACTCATAATGATGTTAAACCTGGCGATTATTTCATCTATAAAACAACCAGGACCATGGATGGTGAGACGAAAGAACATTATGGTATGATAAAGATTGTTCAAACCTATTTCACTGAAAGCGGTGATGGAGATTATCTTGAATTTGAATACCTAAATTAGGAAATTTCTTAATATTTCTAAAAGAGGGCAGCCTTATGGGGTTGTCCTCTTTTTG
>CAYFRV010000202.1:0-5586 GCA_964345495.1 uncultured Bacteroidales bacterium
GTTCAGCCTGCAACGGGTAAAAAAATTGCCATCATCGGTGGCGGCCCGGGTGGTTTATCTTCTGCTTATTTCCTCCAGCAAAAAGGACATCAGTGTGATATCTACGAAGCTGCCCCTCATCCCGGAGGTTGGTTGAGATACGGAATACCAGAGTATCGCCTGCCTAATGATGTGCTGGACAAAGAAATTGAAACCATTACAGAACTGGGAACAAACATCTATTGCAATCAAAAATTCGGAGATAATTTAAGCTATAAAGACCTTAAAGATAAATATGACTCTGTTATCCTGACCATTGGTTCACAGCGTGGAACATTGATAAGAGCTGAAGGAGAGGATGCTGAAAACGTATTTTCCGGAATTGATTTCCTCAGAAACATGGAAATGACCGGTCAGAAATACGACTTTAGCGGAAAAACAGTAGGTGTAGTAGGTGGCGGAAATACAGCTATGGATTGCTGTCGTACTGCTGTACGCTGCGGAGCTGAGAAAGTCTACGTAATTTACCGTCGCGCTGAAGAACAAATGCCGGCCAATCCCATTGAAGTGCATGAATCTAAACTGGAAGGAGTTGAATACATGCTCCTTACCAATCCGGTAAGAGTAAACAAGGATAAAAACGGAAAATTAAAATCCCTTAACCTCGTAAGAATGGAACTGGGTGAACCGGACGCATCAGGAAGACGCCGACCAGTGCCCATCGAAGGCTCGGAATTTGACATGGAATTTGACTATATTCTTGCTGCAATCGGACAGAAAACAGATGTCAATTTCCTGGATGACATCAATAATCATGCTGAAAATGAGTTAACGCTGAACCGATGGGGTGATATAGATGCTGATGAAGCCACCCTTCAAACCAGTGTTCCCGGAATTTTTGCTGCCGGAGACGGAGTGACAGGCCCTGCAACAATCATAGAAGCAATACAGCAAGCTCAGATTGCTTCACAAAGTTGCCATCAATACTTAACAGGCCAACCGATAAAACCTGAAAAGAAAGAATTCATCAGCAAGAAAGAAAATTTCAGGGAGTTAACCGGGGAAGATTTTGAAGGACGCTATAAACAGCAAATGCGGGAAGAAATGCCAACATTGCCCGCAGATAAACGAAAAAACTTTAAAGAAGTGGAATTGGGGTATTCCAATGAAAAAGTTGCCAACAATGAAACAGGACGTTGCCTGGAATGCGGCTGCAGCGAATTCTATACGTGCGATCTCAAAAATCTTGCAACTGAGTATGATGCCGAACAACAAAGGTTTGACGGAGAATTTAAGGAACACGAAGTTGATTTTTCACACCCCTACATTGAAATAGATAATAACAAATGCATACTTTGTGGTCGGTGTGTAAGGATATGTAATGAAGTGGCAGGTGCTGACGCACTTGGTTTCATTAACAGGGGATTTGATACTTACATTGCACCAAGTCTCGGAGAATCACTTACAAACACCAATTGCGAAACCTGCGGCCTTTGTATTTCAGCCTGCCCGACAGGCGCGATTACAGAACAAACGAAACATAAACCCACACCTGTATTATGGGACACAATACATTCAATTTGCAACTATTGTTCTGTAGGATGCGAAGTAAATTATCATCATAAGAACGGATACATTCTAAGAGCCACAGGAAAAGAAGGACTGATAAATAAGGAAGGCAATATTTGCAGATACGCAAAGTTTGGTTACAATTATATGAATGATCCGGAAAGAATAACTAAACCTTTATTAAAAGTTGACGGTTCATTTGAAGAAATCAGTTTCGAAAAAGCTTTTGAAGTAATATATGATGAAATAAAACACGCAGAACCTGAAGAAAATGCATTCTATGCCGGATCAAGATTGTCCAATGAAGAGATATACCTGATTCAGAAATTGGCTAGAGCCGGAGCAAAAACGAATAACATATACAGCTTCCAGTACTTAAACGCGCTGCAGGGAAGTGATAAAAATTATAAAGCCAATGTTCCTTTTGAAGATATTCACAAGGCCAGTAAAATTTACCTGATGGGTTCAGAAATTAATGAAGAAAATGGAGTTGTTGGTTTCATGGTAAACAAAGCTCAAACACATTATGGAATCCCGGTTGAATCAATCACAACCAAAGAACACTCATCAATGAGCCATAAGGTTGATCATGAAATTAAAATTGACTCTTATTATCATTTCATTAAAGCTGTCAACCATTATATCTTATCGCAAAACCAACAAAACAATCTGTTTATCAAAGACAAATGCGATAATTTCGACACGTATAAACAACAACTTCTGAAAGAAGACTTTAATGAGCTGGTTAATGCATCAGGCATCTGCTGTAAAGAACATTTAATTGATTTTGCAGAAAATTATAACAAAGAACAAAATGCTATAATAATTTTTTCAGAGCGGAACGTTTCTCCGCGAACCGGAACAGAGTTATTCAACCTGGCGATGGCAACAGGAAAAATTGGAAAAACAGCCAGCGGCATTATTGCTTTAAAAGAAAAAAATAACGCTCAGGGTATCTTTGACATGGGCATCGGACCAAAACGGGGAGTTGGCGGCCAATCTCTTGAAAACAAGGACTTCGCAAACAAATTGAAAAAAGCATGGGGAATTGATGAATTGCCTGAAATTCCTAAAAAATCAAACATTGAGCTCTTAGAAAGCAGTGTCATTAAGAAAATGTACATTTTTGGAGAAGATCCTATTGGTTGCACTAATGACAATAAACGAATTGATAAGTGGTTTGGTGATGCAGAATTTATAATGGTACAGGATTATTTTATGACAGAAACAGCTATGGAAGCTGACCTTGTGCTTCCGGCCACATTGCCGGTGGAAACTTCGGGAACCTTTACCAACACATTGCGTTACATTCAACAATTCGATAAACAATTAGAGTCAAAAACAGAAAAAGAAAATTATCAACAATTGCTTGATATACTTAACAAATTTAAGCTTAATAGTTTATCAAATCCGGAAGAAATAAGGAAAGAAGCCATTTCTCTTCTTCCTAAAAATCAGCAATTTGAATATAATTTTGAATATACACCTGAGAACAATAGCGACTTTAGATTGTTTAATCATGGATGCGATGCAGTTGTTAAGTATTTCGATGATGAATTTGAAAAAGCGCTTCCTAAAAAAAAGGAACCCGAATTTGCTCATGCCAATAAATAGTTTTAAATTGAACAGAAAAACAGACAAAGATGAAAGAATTTAAAAACATTGACGATATTCTGGACTTTGCCATGAACTCTGAGCAAGAGGCAGTTGATTTCTATAATGAATTAGCTAACTCAGCAACATCAGAGGATATGCGAAAAGTATTCAATCAATTTGCACAGGAAGAGATCGGGCACAAAGCCAAAATCCGCAAAATTAAAGAAGAAGGAACTTACACCTTACCAAAAGAAAAAGTAAAAGACCTCAAACTGGGTGATTATCTTGTTACTGTAGAACCCACTCATAACATGAGTTATCAGGATGCCCTGGTACTGGCGATGAAAAAAGAGAAAGCAGCTTTCAGATTGTATATGGATTTATCCGAAAAAGCGGAAGATGAATCAATGAAAGACCTCTTTCTCGGACTGGCCCAGGAAGAATCAAAACACAAGCTCAGGTTTGAACTGGAATACGATGAAAATGTGTTAAGAGAGAATTAAACAATTTTATGCTTCATAGACCCGTAAACTTTATTTCGTTTACGGGTTTTTTAATATTTGGATTTTATGTTATTTTTGTCAATGATTTTATCTGAAACTCAAAAAGACCTCAAGTGAAGAAAATAATTAACATTCATCTGCTTATATTATTCCTGAGTCTTATTCCATTTATAAGCGTCGGGCAGAATGACTCAATTCCGAAGGTTACAAAATCCGGAAATAAAGTAATTATTGGCGGTGAAAAGTATTATGTGCATGAAGTAAAGAAAGGACAAACGCTTTATTCAATAAGCAAAGCGTATGAGGTACCCCAAAAAGTAATAGCACGTGAAAACCCAAATGTTTTCTTAGGATTACACCCCGGGCAGGTATTAAAAATACCATTTAAAACACATCAGGAAACTAAATATACTGAAGCTGAAAAAGACACAACAAGATTTTTTTATCATAAAGTAAAAAAAGGACAAACGCTTTATTCATTATCAAGGCGTTACAACACAACCCCCGATACCATAAAAAAATACAACCCCATTTTATCAGAAGAAGAATTAAAAGCGCGTCAAACTGTAAAAATTCCTAAAAAAACAGGCACAACTGATATTCAGAAAACCCAGAGAGATACTTCAGGAAAACTCACAGCTGACCAAAGAAAAGGCGAATACATTCATCACCGGGTAAAACCGGATGAAACACTGTATTCACTTTCAAAAAAATACGATGTAGAAGTAAAAGACATACTCAATGCCAACAAAGGCATCGAACAAAATAATCTTCAAAATAACCAGATTATACGTATCCCAAAATTACAAGACACACTCGAAAGAAGATATATTACAGAAAGAGAGATAAAAGAGCCTTCCACAAAAGATACAACTTCTGCAAAGTACACAGACATCAAAAAAACAATTTTTGAATGCGATACTTCAGATTTGGTTCGTAAGGAAGAGATGAATGTTACTATATTCCTGCCTTTCCATCTTGGAAAAAATTTTGAAAAATACTACATCGACAGCTCCAAAGTAAAAGAAGACGGAGAAAAGAAATATAAAAAAGTTAAAAGACGCCCGGACTATATTTACCCATCATCAGAAAATTTCATTGAATTTTATGAAGGAATTATTCTGGCTCTTGACACGCTAAAGAATTCCGGCATTTCAGTAGATCTAAAAATATTTGATACTAAAAAAGACACCAGTGAAGTAAAAAATAAACTCGCCAGGCACGACCTGTCGAGAGAAGACTTAATCATCGGACCTGTTTATGATGATAATTTTCAAATTGTTTCAGAATACGCCAGAAAACATAATATAAACATTGTTTCACCATTTCCAAAAGAAAAGAAATCGCTAAAATATAACCCAAATCTCATCCAGGTATATCCTACCTGGGAAACTCAATTAGAAAGATTTGCATCCTACATTGCCCGGTTTAACGACAAAAATATGATGCTCGTGCACTCCGGGGACAGTTTATATTATCCGGAAATAGGTAGTTTTAAGGAAAAAATATTTAACTACATTTCATTAGATACATCGCTTAGCGACATACGATTTAAGGAAGTGGCCTACAAAGACAGCTTATTTTATCTAAAACAGGCACTAAACAAGGGAGAAGAAAATATCGTCATTGTTCCTTCAGAAAAAGAAGCTTTTGTGACCGATGTCGTTACAAATCTAAATACATTATCCAAACAAGATTATGATATTCGTGTGTTCGGGTTCTCAGAATGGGAAGAATTTGTAAATCTAAATTCTGAATATTTTTATAACCTTAGGGTGAATCTGTTTAAACCTTTTCATGTAAATTATAACAAACCAATTGTAAAGCAGACAATAAAAAGGTACCGCAATCTGTTTAAAACTGAGCCTACAAATTATGTTTTCCACGGTTTTGATATCGGCTATTATTTTTTCACTGCACTTCACAAATACGGAGACAA
>CAYFRV010000203.1:0-5574 GCA_964345495.1 uncultured Bacteroidales bacterium
CCGGCATTTTTAATTTCGCCGTACTGTGGTTCGTTAGGACTATTGTTCATTACAGCAACTTTCAGGCTGTTGAATAATTCTTCTGCAGGCAGGTATTGTTTCTCGTTTTGATTCAACCGCTTTACCAGGTATTTCATAAATACGCTTTTATCCGGAACTTCTTTTAAATTTCCGCTTGTCATGGCTTTTCGACTGGGGCGCTTATAAATGTCTTTTATACTTTGAGGTGCATTTGCAAAAGCTTTTCTTGTTTTGAAGATGCTCCCGCTGAAACAGGCATCGGCTATTACAATGGTGTGTTTTGTATCCAGGCTGTGAATATATTCTCTCAGCGTACTGTTCCTAAACCAGTTTGCAGTGTTATCGCTTTGTGCATCTGAGGGAAGCCAGTAACCAACCTCATTTTCATCGTCCCAGTAACCGTGGCCAGCGTAAAACACCAATAGATTATCTTTTTCAGTTAGTTGCTTATTTAGTTGGTCGAGTTCTATCATAATTTCCCTGCGGGTTGGATTTTCCATTAGTGTGATATGGTCCTCATTAAATGAATAATCGTCTTTTAAGATAGTACGTAGTTTACGGGCATCATCAATGGGGTTGTCTAAGTCAGTAATTAACGGGGCTTCGTATTCATTTTCTCCTATAATCAAGGCAAAGTATTTCCCGGAACGTATAGCCTTGGTGTTTTCGGCTTCTTTTTTGGCTATTTCGCGTAATTTCTTTTCCGTCTTATTGTTTTCGGGCAGGTGAAGTACCGTATATTTTTTCTCTATGCTGTTTTCCCTGGTATCTGTAGCATTAAAGATGAGCTCATTGAAGCCTTCTTTCAATGGAACCACAGACTGAAAATGTCCATCATCTGAGACATCTGTTGGTTCATTGTTTACTCTGAATTCAAACAACCCTGATTTATCTGTAACTTTTCCTTCAATACGAACCCGTTTTTCTGAAATTAACGGAGGATCATCTTTTTTTAATGATGGCGAAATCACCGTTATTTCCGGAGCAGTTTCATCTAGTGGTTTTGTTGTTTTTTTACCTATTTTGAATGTTTTTGGTTGAGATAAGGCTTCAGCAATATTTTTTTCTTTCTGCTGAAATACAGGAAAATCTCTGAATTCAATTTTGGCTGGAGTAACATCTAGCCCATGTGTGATTTTTAATATATCAAATCCAAGTTGAAACAATTTTATTCGATTTGGGTTTTGCTTGTCTTTCCTGAAGGTAAACCTGGATTCTATTGTTTCTCCTTTATCTAAGGTTACCTGGGGTTGCGAATGTCTTGCATTTCCTGTAACATTTCCATGTCTTGCTTCTTGTGCTTCCAGCTTTTCGTTACTGGATTTATAGAGTCGGGCTAAACGGTTAGGTATCCTTAACTTCTTCTTTTTTCCGTTGTTTGTTATCGTCAGTTCAAGTGCTATTTGTTTATTATTTATCTCGCAATTTTTTAATTCAAAGATGAAATCGCCAGTATTGTCTGTGGGGTATTTTATTCTTTGGGGCTTTGCCACAACTTTAAATACAATATTTTCTCCTGTTAGATGTGGAACCTCAGCCAATACATCCCATGAGAAAGCTTTGTCGGTGCCGCCTTGTACCTCTTTTCCATAGTCGCCTTTAATTGAATCAAGGGGGCCGTGGAAAGTATCTCCGCCATCTGTAGAATAATAAGCTTCTACAGTAAATAACCGGCCAATTTTTTCATGGGTTAGGTCGTATCCGACATTGATCTTATTATTCAGTTGCTTTACTTTTACATTTTCAGTTTTATGAGCAAAGCTTATAATACTGAAAAGCACAAAAAAAGTAAAAAGGCTGGCTTTTAGTGATTTAAGTTTCATATAAGTTTGTTTTTATTAGAAGATTGTTCTATTGTTAAATTGTTCTATTGTCAGGTTGTTCTTATTTAAATAAATTGTAGTTAACATTTTTATGTTTAGTTATTTATAAAGCTAATACTAAAATAACATATTTAATAAGTAAAATCAATCTTCTGATTCAATACAAATAAAGTGCCAATTTTTGATTTACTGATCAGAATCCAAACACGGTAAATCCCCCGTCAATACTGATACATTGGCCGGTTGTGAAGTTTGATGCCGGCATGCAAAGAAATGTTGCCAGTGAAGCTACATCTTCGGGTTCACCAACCTTTTTCAACGGTGTTCTGGAAATTACTTCGCCATAATATTCGGGATTTTTTAATACTGTTTCAGCCAGCGGGGTTTTGATATACCACGGAGCTATTGCATTAACGCGGATGTTATCTTGAGCCCATTCACAGGCCAGATTTTTCGTAAGCTGAATCATAGCGGCTTTGGTCATTCCATAGACGGAGCCTGTACGCAGATGTTTTTGTCCGGCAACCGAGGAAATATTAACGATTGATGCAGCACCGCTTTTCTTTAGCAATGGATAAGCCAATTTGCTTAATTCGAACGTAGAAGTGAGGTTGGTGTTTACGATTTTATCATACTCGTCCTTTGAGTAGTCTTTTGTCTTTTTTCGAATGTTGACGCCCACATTATTTATAAGGATGTCCAGTTTCCCGTATTGTTCTTTGACGTAGTCAGTTATTTTTGAATAATCTTTCTCTTCGCTTAAATCTGCCTGTATGCCAACCAGGTTTTTGTATTCTTTGGTTAATTCTTGAATTTCATTCTCAGACCGTGCTACAATGCAAACTTTTGCGCCAAAATTCATAAGTTCTAAAGCAATGGCTCTGCCAATTCCTTTTGTGCCGCCTGTTACCAGTGCGTATTTTTCATCTAAACTCCAACGATTATTCATAATTTTAATCCTTTTTTATGGTGATACTTCCGTTTCCTTTTTTAGTAAACCGGCCTATTGCAATGGCTTCTTTTATGCCGGATTGATGTAAATGGTTAATGATTTCTTTTTCATGTTTCCCGGGAATACTGAATAATAATCCTCCTGATGTTTGTGCATCACTTAGAATATATTTTTCTGAAAGACTGATTGAGCCTTCCCAGCGAATATTATTTTGTACGTATTCCAGGTTGTTTTTTGTACCTCCGGGGACAACACCGCCGGCAACGAATTCATAAGTTTCCGGGATTACAGGCACTTTATTCAATTGTATCTCAGCGTCTGTGCCCGAGGCTTTGGTCATTTCGGATAAGTGACCCAGGAGCCCGAAGCCGGTTACATCAGTGCAGGCAGTTACAGGGTAGTTTTGAATGATTTCTGCTGCCGTCTTATTCAATTCACTCATAATTTGTGTGAGTTTGTTGATTGTTTCTGAGGTTGTTAAATTTCTTTTCATGGCAGTCGACAGAATTCCCGTTCCAACAGGTTTTGTTAGAATGATAATATCTCCTTCGTCAGCACCTGCGTTGGTTAATATTTTGTCCGGGTGAATTTTTCCCGTTATTACCATCCCAAATTTAGGCTCATGATCCTCAACAGAGTGACCACCGAGCACACTTATCCCGGCTTCCTTTGCTTTGTCATCAGCTCCTTTTAAAATTGCTTCCAGAATATGCATTGGTAAGCGATTTGAAGGAAAACCAACAATGTTCAGAGCAAAAAGGGGAGTGGCGCCCATGGCATAAATATCACTTAACGCATTGGCTGCTGCAATTTCTCCGAAGGCATAAGCATCATCAACAATTGGTGTGAAAAAATCAAGAGTTTGTACAATAGCCAGGTCTTCGCTGATTTTATATACAGCAGAGTCATCCGAGTCTTTGGTGTTTATAAGAATGTTTGGATCGTTGGTCAGGGGTATGTTTTTCAGAATTTTTTCCAGCTCTTGCGGTCGAAGTTTACAGGCACATCCCATACCCTGAGTAAAATGAGTTAGCTTGATAGCTGTATCGGTTCCATGAGTGTCTTTAGAACTTTCCGAAGGATGAAATGAATTAACAACATCCGCAATGATATTTGAGGCCTGAAGAATTTCCGCTTCAGTTGTATGCTTTCCTGTAGAAAAGCGAAGTGTGCCCATTGCCTTGTTTTCTTCCAGGGCAATCGCTTCGAGCACAGGAGAAATATCAATATCGTCTGTATGACAGGCAGCTCCTGCAGAGGCTGCAATGCCTTTTTCAGTTAATTCATTCAGTATCAGATTCGCTTCAATACCAGGAAAGCTGACAGATAAAGTATTTGGTAATCTTTTTTCAGGATGCCCGTTCAGATGAATTTCGGGAACTTTCTCAAGCAACATTTTGTAAAGGTTATCCCGTGAGGTTTTCATCGTTTTTTGGTTCGTTGTCAAATCTCTTTTGGCAATTTCACACGCTTTCCCCAGGCCGACGATTTCCAGTACATTTTCCGTACCCGGACGCAAGTTTCTTTCGTGGTCAGCGCCGTGCATCATTTTTTCCAATTCAACTCCATTTCGCATGAAGAGCGCGCCGATGCCTTTTGGCGCATAGAGTTTATGTCCCGCTACAGAAAGCAGGTCAACCGGTGTTTCTTGCACGTCAATTGAGATTTTACCACAGCTTTGAGCAGCATCTGTGTGAAAAGGAATGTTATGTTTTTGGGCGACCAGAGCAATTTCATCTATCGGCTGAATCGAACCTATCTCGTTATTTGCATGCATAATGCTGATTAGAATAGTATCCGGGGTGATTGCCTTTTCTACTTCCTTCGGATCAACTATTCCGTATTTATCTACAGGAAGATATGTAACCCGGAATTGTTTATCTTCAAGATATTTACACACTTCCATTACGGCAGGATGCTCTATTTGCGACGTTATGATATGATTACCTGCCGATTGACGGGCAAAGGCAATTCCTTTAATAGCATAATTGTTTGATTCCGTGCCACCGCTTGTGAAAATAATCTCCTGCGGAGAACAGTTGATCAATTCAGCAACCTGTTGACGAGCTTTTTCGATGGCTTTTTTAGTTTGAGTTCCCTGCTCGTGCATACTGGAGGGATTACCAAAATATTTGTCTAAATAAGGAAGCATGTAGTCTCTTACTTCCCGGTCAATTGGAGTCGTTGCATTATAATCAAGATATATTTCCATGGTTTTTTATTGCATTTTGATTTAAATGTAAACAAAAATATTCATCATTGTAATGCAGAAAAAAATAAAATCTCATTCTTCTGCAATTTATACAGAGCGATCATTCGTTTTTGTGACAAAAAGACATGTAATCCGTGTTCTAAAAGCCAAGTTGTCATGATAGCCAGGCTTTTTTCCTTTGGCATAGCATTTGAACATTTCTAAGTGGAATTTCGATAAGAAAATAAGAAATTCTAAAATATATGTCGAACTAAAAAAAAGGAGGGTTGTACTATGATACCAATGTTAAGAAATAAACGATTTTTACCAGGCTTTGATGATGATGATTTCTTGAAAGACTTCTTCGATTTTGAAGGCAACCCAAGCGTGCCTGAAGTAAACGTAAGAGAAAAGCAAGATGAATATGTAATTGAGCTTGCAGCACCAGGATTAAATAAGAAGGATTTCAACGTGAATGTGCAGAATAATGTTCTGGTGATTTCTTCTGAAAAAGAAGATAAAGACGAGAAAAAAGACGAAAACGACAATTTCTTAAGAAGAGAGTTTTCTTACAGTTCATTCCAACG
>CAYFRV010000204.1:0-5553 GCA_964345495.1 uncultured Bacteroidales bacterium
ATCAGGGATTGCAACTTATTCGGTAGTTGTTTGAATCCTGTTTTTCAGTAAATTATAACACTAGGCTAAGACAAAAAAGTTTGTAAACAATTAGTGTATTTTTATTGTTTCTTTTATATCTTATAAATTGATAATTAATTGTCTAATAAAATTTTTTGCTTATGAAGCCCACTCAACTTGGAATTAAAATCATTCGAATCGTACTGGGAGTTATTCTCCTGGTGTTTGGCCTCAACCATTTCTTTCAGTTTATGCCCATGCCGCAGCCGCCGGAACCTGCATTGAATTTTATGGGAGCACTAAGCGCTACCGGCTTTATGTGGCCTTTGGTTGGCATAGTCCAGGTAATATCCGGCATATTCTTAATTATTGGCAGGTATGTAACTTTAGGCCTGGTTTTATTCGCTCCAGTTGCACTTGTAATACTTTTACATCATATATTCCTTGATCCGGCAGGTGGACTATTGGGATATATTACTTTTATTCTCGAAATTATCCTGCTTTATGCCTATTTAGAGGCTTACAAGCCAATGTTGAAACAAAAGACTGAATAAATAAGCATACATGCTGAACCATATTGCTAATCTCATGGTTTGTTGCCATAACAATTGGTTTGACTACATGAGATTAGTACCACGATTTAGATGGTGTGTGAAAATGCAGCTTGATTTCAATGATTTACCATGCCATTTATGGCGTGGATTAAGTCTATACCCCTCACTATTAAAGGCTTTAGCCGCTAAATTAATTGAGACAAATTAAAGATATAAGTAACTTTAGGGCTAAAGCCCGAAAAATTTCCAGGTGTCCTTTCACCGCCATGAATGGCGGCGTAAATCATTTCCATAATAAAAATACCCAAACCAATAATTCAACTTGTTTACGGGATAGCATTGGGTTTAGTTTGTATGTCGGAATTTATACGTTATTGCTTTCCGTAAGCAGGTCAGGCTCTGAATTCGCTCCTTTTCCTTGGTAAACCTACAAAGAAGAAGTTTTGCTAAGTTGCAATTCTGCAATTCTTGTTTTGGTAGCCTTGCCAAACCGAAAACATTTCAGCAGCCACTCATCCAACAATGTTATTTTTATTATATTTGAACTACCTTGTTTTACTATGAAAGGTCAATACGAAAAATTCTATCTTATCTTTAAACTAAAATAAATGGTATGCGCAAATATTTTGATTTTCTTTATTCCTCTTGGTTCATGGCTGTTTTATTTATTTTCATTTCTATATCAATGGCAGCTGCTACATTTATTGAAAATGATTTTGGAACCGGCGCCGCTTACGAGTTGGTTTATGATGCGGTTTGGTTTGAAGCGCTTTTTGTATTGATGGTTTTAAATTTTTTTGGCCAAATCTTTCGTTTCAGGTTATATAGAAAAAATAAACTCACAATATTACTTTTTCATACAGCCTTCATTGTTATAATTATTGGTGCCGGTCTCACAAGGTTTTGGGGCGTTGAAGGCAATATTCATCTCCGAGAGGGAGAAACAAAGGATGTTTTCAATTCAAATGAATGGTACCTTAAACTTCAAATTAAAAACAACGATGGCGCAGTAAAAGAAAAGGCCAATGAACCTTTTACAATTACCGAAATAACCTCTGATAATTACAAAAAAAATGTGAATCTGAACGGGAATGATTATCAACTGGAATTTGCCGGCTATTTTCCAAATGCTCAAAAAATGATAGTTGATGACCCTAATGGAAAACCCATGATGATGCTCTCTGCAAAACAAAAAGGTGGCTCCCGGGAAACTTTTATTATGAAACCCGGAGAATCAATAGCCTTGGGAGAACTTTCCGTTGGTTTTATGAATCCTGATTCCCATAATGTGCAACTCAAATTTAAAAATGATTCTTTCTATATCCGCTCCTCCGGTGAACTGTCAAGAACAAACATGCGCGATTCCGTATCCGTAAAATTCCAACCCGGACAAGAAACTGTTTTTTCTCCCAAATATCTTTACAACACAAATAATTGGAGTATAGCTGTACGGAACATGAAAGGTTCCGGTAAGCTTAAGGCTGTCCGTAATCCTCACCAAAACAATAAATTGCAGGAAGATGTAATGATGTTTGAGCTTTCAGGCAATAACGAATCGCATGAGCTTTACCTATGGATGAATAAGAATGAGGTAAAACCTGCAACATTCAGTACGGGAGGTGAACAGTTAAAACTTTCATATGGACCGGGAAAGATTGATTTACCTTTCAACCTCCGTTTGAAGGATTTTAAAATGGAACGTTATCCCGGCTCTCAAACCCCTTCTTCGTACAAAAGCAGGATAATCCTTTCTGATCCTCAAAACAACGTTAATAAGCCATACACTGTGTTTATGAATAACATTATGAAATACAAGGGTTACAGGTTTTACCAGTCTTCATTTGACAAAGATGAAAAAGGCAGTGTGTTATCTGTTAATTATGATCCTGCAGGAATGATCGTTACTTACTTTGGATACGCTCTTTTGGGAATTTTTATCATACTTTCACTTTTAAATAAAAAATCCCTTTTTAGACAGATTAAGCCTTCTCATTGGAAGATTCCTGTAAAAAAGACTACCTTAATTGCATTTATAATACTTCTTGGAACTGCCACTACCAGGGGAAATCAGAATGAATGGACGGTTGATAAAGATTTGGCAGAAGAATTTGGTGAAGTTCTTGTTCAGGATAACAATGGGAGAACAAAACCCCTGTACACTCTAAGCAATGATATAATCCGAAAAGTCTACCGTAAAAATCAATATAAAAATCTGAACTCGATGCAGGTTTTTCTAGGATTTTATTATGATTTTAGCTCATGGAAGAATACACCAATTATAAAAGTTTCTAACGAAAGACTAAAAAATATAATTGGTATAAATGCTGATTATGCTGCAGTAACTGATCTGGTTAATCTACGAACAAATAACTATAAATTAAAAAATCATGTAAAAGGGATTTACGATAAACCTGCATCAGAGCATAATAAATTCGACAAAGAGGTACTCAAAGTCGACGAACGTTTGAATATTCTTTCGATGATCATCAGTGGTGAAATGCTTAAAATTTTCCCTGCCAACAACAACTCTGATAAATGGGAAACACCTGACCAAGCCTCTAATTACGCTTATAACAAAGATGATTCGCTTTTTTTAAAAGATGTGCCCGGTATAATATATAATTCTGTTTCGCGTGGCAATCCCGAACAAGCAAAAGAATATATTCAGTTAATAAAAAATTATCAACGCCAATATGCTACGTATCCAATACCTTCAAAGTCAGAAGTTAATGCAGAGGTGCTTTATTACAAACTAAACATTTTTGAAAAATTATTCCCGTTTTATGCTACGATAGGGCTATTATTCATCGTGATACTGATGATCAATATTGTAAAAGGGAGAAAGCCCAATACTCTTATCATAAAATTTTTTATCAGCATTCTGGTTTTTGGTTTTTTATTTCACACAGCCGGACTTGGACTACGGTGGTATATTTCGGGTCATGCTCCCATGAGTAACGGCTATGAATCTATGCTTTTTGTTTCCTGGGCAACTATTTTAGCTGGCTTTTTATTCTCAGGGAAGACAAAACTTACTCTTGCCGCTACTTCGATACTTGCCGCTTTGACATTAATGGTAGCACACATGAGTTTCATGGACCCTGAAATTACGAATCTCGTCCCCGTGTTAAAATCTTATTGGCTGACGCTTCATGTATCAATTATCACAGCCAGCTATGGTTTCCTTGGTATGGGAGCGATTCTTGGAATTTTTGTTATGATACTTTATTCTGTCCTTAATCAACGCAACTTTCAAAGGATCATTGACAATATTAAAAATTTGACTACAATCAATTATAAAACCCTGACGCTGGGTTTGTATCTTTTAACCATAGGTACCTTTCTCGGAGCGATATGGGCAAATGAATCGTGGGGTCGTTATTGGGGCTGGGACCCCAAAGAAACATGGTCACTCATTAGCATTATTGTCTATAGTTTTGTTATTCATTCACGGAATATTCCGGGACTTAAAACCATGTTTGCCTTCAATACACTCAGTCTTTTTGCGGTAGGGTCAATCCTGATGACCTATTTTGGAGTTAATCACTATCTTTCGGGACTTCATTCCTATGCAGGGGGCGATCCTGTACCTATACCAATTTTTGTATACATCAGCACAGGTTTATTAATCGGATTGGCGGTTTTCGCATGGCAAAACAAACGAAGATACATAACTTACAATTAGCTTACTTCAGGAATGCCGGATATAATCAAAAATATCCATTAAGAAAGATTACCTGTAAATTATAGAAGTTTCCTATATTTGCGCTTAAATTTACAGGATAAAAAAAATAGTCATTTGAGGTAAGGTTATTCTAATGGAAAAATTGAATTTACGCCAAAAACGAAACTTATATCTCATCTTATTTGTTACCTTGTTGTCTGTAGCAGGCGTATCTTCTATAATTCCTGTTTTTCCTGAAATGAGTGAAGCACTTGATGTTTCCCGCGATAGGATTGGTTTATTAATCACAGTTTTTACGTTACCCGGTGCCATTTTAGCTCCTGTGATAGGAGTAATCGCTGATCGTTGGGGACGAAAGAAAATATTAATGCTGGCTTTACTTTTATTTGGAATAACCGGCACGTTATGTTTCTTTAGCAAAGAATTCGAAACCATCCTGATCCTTCGTTTCTTTCAGGGACTAGGAGCAGCTTGTCTTGGTATCATTAACATTACGCTTATTGGAGATATCTTTTCGGGAGATCAGAAAATTAAAGCTATGGGATATAACAGCAGTGTGCTGAGTATTGCCACTGCTCTATTTCCTGCAGCAGGCGGGATGTTAGCAGCAATAAACTGGAATTATCCTTTTCTGATTCCAATTTTGGCAGTATTTCTCTCATTTTTGGTATTCTTTTACCTTGATAATCCCGAACCCCATGAAAAATCAGGTATTTTAAATTATTTTCAGAATATTATAAAATCGATTTTCACCAGAAAAGCCATTACGTTGTTCTTAATTAACTTTGCCACTTTCACTTTGCTTTTCGGTGTAATTATGACCTATCTTCCAATCTTTCTGCAAGATCAATTTAATATGTCGAGTAAAGTGATTGGTTTTTTGTTGTCCTTTATGTCTATTTCAGCAGGTTTAATTGCATTTCAGCTATCACGAATTTCAAAAGTATTTTCATTGAAAATTCTACTGGCTTTAGGATTTGTAGCCTATCTGGTTGGTTTTATAATAATTCCTTCTGCAGAAAATGTTTATGGTTTACTTATTCTCATATTCATTATTGGTATGGGGCAGGGAATTACAATTCCTACCATCTTTAACCTTCTGACCAACATTTCGCCGCTGGAGCACCGGGGTGTTTTTATGTCAGTTAATAGCACTGCAATCCGTGCCGGACAAACAGCAGGGCCTTTGTTTACCGGTTTTTTGTTTGGCTTGTGGGGGTTGTCGTGGGTGTTTTGGACAGGAGCCATTGTGTCCGCATTCTTTATAGTTCTCATTGTTTTTCTTATTCCGTCTTATAAGAAGTAAAAAATTAA
>CAYFRV010000205.1:0-5547 GCA_964345495.1 uncultured Bacteroidales bacterium
TCTCATGTTTGTTTTTGTTAAAGAATTGGAATATGAAAAATTTCCGGTTTTTGACTCTTTCAAAGAAGCTTTGCCATAAAAGTTGTCTTAAGATGCGACCTTGTGAAATGGTAACGGTTCTTTCCTCTTTATGATAATGGCAGCGCAAATATCCATAGAATTGATATATTGCACCGATGACAAAAGGTTTTTTGAATAGATCCTGAATCAGTTTAAGCCAGATGTAACCCGGGCTGTATCTTAGAACATAAGCGCCTCTGCCTTGGCGAATTCTGCCTTCAAAAGGAGAGTATCTTCCAATGGGACGTTGTTGTTCATAAAAAATATCTCTAAATGCAATTGTTTCCCAGCCGTTTTCCATAGCGGCAATATTGTCTGCACAGTCCCAGCCCAAATTAGGAGTAAGTCCATTCGTTTCATTCAGGAATTTTTTGTTATATATTTTGAAATCGCCATTGGTATGCCATGTCGGACTGGTTATATACCTTTTTGTATTTCCAATAATTTGATAGGGCGTGCCGGATACAATCCCGTGTTTTTCTTTTATCAACCTTTGTTCAATTTTTTTTAGAAAGTCTGGTTCAAAGCGAATGTCTGCATCCATCTTGATGATGTAGTCATAAGCTATATTTCTTTGGTCAATGAGTTCTTTTCCAAAAAGGAATGCTTTAACGACTTTCCCCCCCAACTGATAGCTTTTATCTTTTCCGTTTTTTGTATAACATTCAATAAATGGATGTTGGCTTCCAAATTTATGTACAATTTTAGCTGTGGAGTCAGCAGAAGCATCATCAATAACAAGACACAGCTCAGGTTTTTTACTCTGATGTATAACTGAAACCAGTGTCTTTTCTATGTTTGCTTCCTCGTTTTTAGCAGGGATAATTATTATGAATTTCATTTTTGGCTTTTATTATTCTAATTCTTTGGCAGAAGCTAAATTATGGAGTTTTTTACCATAATTTGACCAACTGTTGTTTGCAAAATATTGATTTAAATTTGCTGAATCGATTTGATTGTTTTGGTTCAGTAGTTTATCAATAAGTTTAAGTAAATCATCAAAGTTTTTATAAGTATGGATTAATCCAGCTTCTTTAAGATCTTTGAACGCTCCGATATCCGGGCCAATTACTTTTTTGCCATAGGCGACTGAATCAGTTAAAGCACCGGAGCTTAGAACGTATTCTTTTTGATAAGTGAAAAGTATAATACTGGATTCTTTTATGAGTTCTTGTAGTTTTTCATTGTCAACAAATTGATTTAAGATAGAGATTGTTTTTGATTGATAGCTTTGTAATTCTTTTTCATAATCGGGATCATCAATTTTTCCGACAATCAGTATGTTATACTTTTCCAGTAATCCTTGTTTTGCCAGGTAATCAAGAAAAAGATCAATGCCTTTGTATGGGCGAATGTTTCCCCATATAATCAAATCGTATTTAGGAGAATCAGTTGAATGCAGTATGTTAGGTTTTATGGGGTGGGGGATATAGTGAACAGGATCTTTTTTAGGGTTTCCGTTCAGACTGTTCACAAACTGAACTCCTTCATGGCTATGAGTGATAATATAGTCACTATGTCTTGCTAAAAGTTTGATGAGGAAGTTTTTTAATTTATGATGGTTTTTGTGATGGCTTATTTTATTATGAGCTGTCCAAATGATTTTTTTGTTTGAAATTTTTGCAAGAAATAAGAAGACCACAAAGAATAAAGATTGAATGAAGCCCCCTTTCTTATCCGGTAGATCTTCAATCCAGTTCAGGTGGAACAGATTGGTTTTAAAAAAGTAAATGCAAAGGTTAAAAATGCCAATTTTAGAAGGTTTGTCTTTATTAACGCAAACAAAAAAATTTTCAAGTGAGGCAGTCATATCTTTGATATATGGATTGTCATATTTTTCCTCAAACCTTGCAGTTATTGGATATATATAAATTCGTGTTGCTTTTTTTGATTCGTTCATCTGATTAATTATTCTTGAATTTCTTTAAGCATCGTTTCAAGTTTATGAATACATTGCTTTGTCAGTTGAATGTTGTTATGTACGGGTATAAGTATTGCTACGGTCTTCATTGCGATGATTTTTCTATGACTTGTTTTAGCAGGTTAAACACCTTTTTGCTGGATACTTCCCAGTTAAGACGTTCTTTGTATTCCCTGAAAGAGCTTCGGGCAAGCGTTTTGTATTGTTCATAGTCTTTAAAGAGCGATAAGATATACTCTGAGTATTCTTCAGCTTGTGCATCCAGCGAAAAGAGCTTTCCGTTCACATTATCTTTTATAAGTGTTGGAATGCCCCCTACTTTTGTTGTCAGGCATGGAATTCCGTATGAATTAAATTCAGCAAAAACTATAGGAGTACAATCTGCCCGTGTGGGTAAAATGAGGAAATGTGCATTACTGATTAGATTATGAATTAGCTCTTTTCCTTTTTCAGTTTCTTTGCTAACGAAACCATGAACTTTAATATAATCGGGTAAGTTTTCTTCGTCATCGGGTCTGGAACCAAGAATATTTAATTCTGTCTTAAGTCCTTTTTTGTTTAGGTTTTTCGCAACTTGAAGAGCAAGGTTCCCTCCTTTTCTGTACCAATCAACACCAACAAAAAGAAGGTTGCAATGATCACTGTTCTTCGATTGGATTTTTTGTTCAACTGTTTCTTCATCCCAGGTGGTTTCAATATTGGCTCCATAAGGTATAACGCTTATCTTTTCCCGGCTAATGTTATAATGTCGCATTGCCCCCTCAGCAGCCCAGTTAGATGAATATATGAGGTGACTGCAGCGATCCAGTGCAGATTGCTCCATTTTGTTCCCGTTCTTTATCGTTTTACTGGCCATATTAGTGAATTCAGGATAAAAATCGATAATGTCTCCAAAGACTGCGTCCGGCCACAAAACAATGGGTATGTCAGTTTCTAATAGTGCTATAGTAGGTCCTGAAAAACTAAAAATAACATCAGGATCAATATCTTTTAATTTACTTTTTATTTGCCTGGCGTAATTTTTAATAACCCTGGGCTGCCTGTTCATCCAATAAATTTTTTTGTGAATGTGCCGATAAAATAACTCATTAAATTTTTCAGGAACGTAAGGTCTTGTTTTTAAGTTTCCTATATAATGCACGTCTGCTCCGTTGAACATCAATGACTTTGGAATGAAATACCCTGTTCCTGAATAACTTCTGATATTGGTAGAATCATGAATGGTGGCATAAGCTATTTTCATTTGGATAAAGTTTTATTAATATTTAAATTATTTGCAGATCCTATACTGTATTTCTTAGTAATCAACTCAATCTTTTCTCTGAGTAAATTCACTTTTTCATTAAGTACATTTTCGCGACTGAGGTAAGGGGTGCTTCTTTTTAATAACCTTAGCTCACGCACAAAAAGTATTTTTCTTTGGTTCTGACGGGTCAACTTGTATAATTTTTCTGCCAGTGAACCAACAGGTTTGTATTTAGTGATTTTAATCTTTTCGTTTAGCAATTCTTGAATAAACTTGTCGTTGAATAATGATTTTGCTACATGAAATTTTATTTCCATGTTTACTGTCAATGCCCAGTCGTTCCATTTGAATTCATTAATGTGAGAAAATGTTTTGACAGGGAGCCACGGAACACGAAAAACATCGGCTACTATAGCTCCGTGCATAGCTTCTGTAATAATCAGTTTGCTTTTTCTGATTTGCTGAATAACTGATAACGCATCATCTTGTGGGCTAATGTAATGAATCCCTTCGGATTCGACTAGCTCTTTCCATCCGGAGAACATATCTTCACTAACGTGGTGAGGCATATAAGAGTAGTTGTATGTTTGATCAACAGGTTGGAAATGCATATCTTTTAGTAGTAAAGCCCCGTCAGAGATGGCAAGTGCTGGATCAAGTCCGAAAAATTTTGCTGTTAGTGGACCTCTCAGACAAATGATTTCATACTTGTTGTTTAGTTTTGGCGGGGCACCGTATGTGAATTGATCTCCCTTTCCATAACCTGAGCTGAAAACAATTATTTTTTTTGTATTTGAAGTTCCTTTTTCAAGACCTAATATAGTCCCTATGCCGAGAAAAATGCTTTCAGGGTTATCATCGAAAAAGCCCGGAAGATAATTGTCAAATATCAGTGGATTCAGAGCATCTCCGAAATTGCTAGAGCCCTTATAATACGTTAAAATCATATTGTCTCTTTTGTAGAATGTTACTTATCTTTTCAATATCTATCTGTTCTCTATAGGGATGGAAAACTCTCCTGCCATTTGGTTTTTGGAGCTGTTTCATAATATTGTAATCTGAAACTTCCTTGTCATTGCAATTGAAAAATTTCCACTCCTTTTTGGAAAACCATTTTTTGAAAAAACCCGTGTCATAGAGATTGTATCCTAAAGCTTGTGCAAATAGCGTTATTCTTAATTCATCGTTGCATAAATCTGGCACTGTGATTTGGGAGTAATCTTCCAAAAAAGCTTTGGGTATGCAGATTCCAGGTGCGACAGCTCCAAAATATGGCCCTGAAAACCCATAATTTTCTTTTACATATTCTTTAAGGGCATTCCATTCAGCTTTCTGATCCTCATTTCTTGTCCAGAACCATTGTTGTTCTATTTTTTCTATTGGAATCAACCCGGTTAGCCCCATTCCATTTTTCGGAATTTTCTCATACAGCGACTCAAGACGATTCATAATGAGAAGATCCCATTCAAGTATGTGAAGCATATCAAAATCAATGGTATGACCAAAATCTTTATACCACAGTCGAAAACAAAGGTCGCCATTCTTCCATTTCCATGTATCTGACTGCTTGCGGATACAGTAATGACCTGTGAAATATGGTTCGAATGTTTCCTGGTATTTTGGGAATAGTTCTTCTTTACCGCCATATAAGCCATATAGTTTGATGTCAGGATTAAATTTCCAAAACAAATCAAGTCGGTTTTTAATTAGCTCCGGCTTGTTATGGTACCTTACCAGCGCAATACGTTTCATATAACTTTGTTGTTATTATCTTATAAATCTCTAATAAGATATAAAAAAAAATTGAAATACAACGAGTTATGTTATTAATTTGAAAACTTTTTTTTATGTTCTTTATAGGATTTTATAATTGGAATAATTTATTTTAATGACTCCTGAAATTTGCTTGAATACATGGTTTTGTGATTAATGTTTATTTGTTTTTGATGAACAGCCTTATTTTGTTGATAAAATTAAAAACACGTATTTACCACAGGTGTCAAACATCTGGTTATCAAATTATTAGCCTATTTAAAAAATTTTCTATAACAGTATCCTTTTAGTTTAGTGTTGCGTATAATTCGCAAAATACTTATAAACACTAGTTTATGAATGTAAAACTCTTTATTGTATTAGGTTTGAAGGATAATTGATAATTTATGAAGAAGACAATAATAGTAAGTTTGGTTTTTGTTTTAACAGGATATTTAAACAGTTTCGGACAGGATACCACGTATATTGATCCCGGAAACACAGGAGATACTAAGGAAAACGGAACAATAGAGCATCCCTATGATAGTTGGGATGACTTTAACCTGAC
>CAYFRV010000206.1:0-5511 GCA_964345495.1 uncultured Bacteroidales bacterium
TAATTAAAAACTTCTTTCAGAATTTGATAGGATTTGAAATGTATGTTACCTGAATGATGGAGGTAGTAAAAGTCTATGATTTTATCAAGTAGTTTGTTTCTGATTGAATGCGGTATTTGGAGATTTTCGTGTTGATCTGCTGAGTATTTCATTATTTCGTGGAGGATTTCGCTTTCTCTTTCGTTAAGATGATGTTTATGAAATGGTTTAACTTTCGTAAAAAATCCATTTTTCAGGTCAAAAAATTTATTTTCAGCATTGAAATTATTTTGTGGGTAGAAGCCAAGAAATTTAGTGAGCTGGATCAAAAAGGAGAGGTGAAAGTTTGCTAATCCTTTTTCTTTGATATCCAAAATTTTTATGTGATTGAAGATAAACTCAAATAGTTGTTTGTCTGTCTCTTCCGATTGAATTGTTTTATTAAGCACTTCTGCAAGAAAAATGGCGATGGATCTTTTGGAATTATCATACAGAATCGTTTCAAAAGGATAAGCATTGCTTGCTTCTTTAATTTTTTGCAATTGGCGTTTTTCTTTATAGTAAATCTCTAAATCCACTAGAAAAAAAGGCTGGAAAAGGTTAGCTTTCAACTTTGCTCTGTGTTTGCGTGCTCCCTGAATGAGAAAAGAGATTTTTCCGTGAGTTTCTGTGTAGATGTTACTAATTATGCTTGTATCGCCATATTTGAAACTATGTAAAACAATGCCCCGGGTAGATTGTATCATTTTATGAATTCATTGTTTTTTCAATTGTATCAATATCTTTAGGTATCTGTTCTGATAAATTCACTGCCTGTTCGTCAATGAAAATATTGTCTTCAATCCGGATGCCAATTCCCTCCTCCGGGATGTAAATTCCGGGTTCGCATGTAATCACCATTCCGGGTTCAAAGATGGTATTTTTATTGCCGCTATCATGTACATCAAGTCCCATGAAATGACCAATGCCATGAGGAAAATATTTTCGCGTTAAATTTTCTTTATCAAGGTCTTTTCGTTCGTATAATCCAAGCTCAATATGTTTTTCCGTTAACCATTCCATGGCTTTCTCGTTTAGTTCAAATAGGCTTATCCCCGGCTCAATGGCGTTGATTGTCTTTTTCTGTACTTCAAGAACAGCCTGATAACATTCTTTTTGTCTCTGGCTGAAAGTTCCGTTTATTGGTATGGTGCGTGAAATGTCGGAAGCGTAGTTATGTGTTTCAGCTCCGATATCGAGCAGCAATAGATCTCCGTCTTTGCATTCGTCGTTATTGTCAATATAATGAAGCGTGCAGGCATTTTTCCCGGAAGCAATTATTGGGTCATACGCCGGAGTTGAATGATGAAGTTGGAAGTGATATCTGAGGCCGGCTTCCAGTTCATTTTCATTAATCCCGGGACGTGTATTCTGCAAAATCCAATTGTAAGCTTTATGCGTAATTTCTATTCCCTGTTTTATGAGTTCTATTTCTTCGTATTCTTTTTTTAAGCGGAGTTTTTTTATCATTCCATTAACACTGTGGTATCTGAGAAATGGAAATTTCCTTTGGTATTCATTAAAAAAGAATTCATCCGGGGTGTTTATAGCTTTTTTATGGATTGGTTGCTGTATGTTAAAAAGCACCTCTGATTTGTCCGACGTCAGGCTGGCAAATGTTTTTTCTAAGTCAGCTATTGACTTAATGTTTTGTACTCCGCTGATTGTACTTGCTTTTTCACGCGTTAGCTTTTCACCTTCCCAAAGTTTATTGTTTTCAGTTTGCTCCTGCATAAACAGGTATTCTTCTTTGCCGGTAAGAATCAGGGCGCTGTTTTCCTGCTCTATGCCTGTGAAATAGTAGAAATCGGACCTTTCTCTGTACGGATGGAATTGATCACCGTTTCTGGGCATATTCTGATTGGAAAAAATAATGGCAAGCGAATTTTCATTAAGCTGCTGTTTTAATTTTGCGCGATTTTTTTCAAAAAGCTTGTTAGACGGTGCTTTTTTCATAAATTAGAATTATTTTAAATAGAAAAAATTCTGTTTAGTAACATTTCATTTGGATATTATGAAAAATATATTTGTATATAAGTCCATAAATATAGATATTGCAATTATATAAAAATTTATAAAACACTTTACCTATGACCAATTTTTTTACCTCTTCCATTGGAAAAAAATTCATTATGAGCGTTACAGGGATTTTTCTCATGTTATTCCTGATTGTTCATTTGACTGTTAATTCTTTACTTATGGTGGGCGCTGATGCCTTCAATGAGACAGCTCACTTTATGGTGACAAATCCTGTTATACGGGTTATTGAGCCGCTACTGGCACTGGGCTTTATTATCCACATTATTTATTCCGGTTACCTTACACTGCAGAATCAATATACCCGTCCTATAAAATTTAAAAAACTGAATCGCCGGGGAAGTAGCACATGGATGTCTCGAAATATGTTCATTTTAGGTGGGTTGATTTTAATTTTTCTTGTTATTCACCTGATAAATTTTTACTGGAAAGTAAGGTTCGGAGAAATAGAAACGACTATGGTTAACGGTGTGGAAATGGAGAATGTCTATGGTTTGGTGTCTTCTTTGTTTATAAAGTGGTGGTGGTATGATTTGATCTATGTGCTGGGTGCTGTTTTTCTTGGATTACACCTTTCCCATGGGTTTTGGTCAGCTTTTCAGACACTGGGTTGGGAGAATGAAACCTGGATTATAAGGCTCAAATGGATTGGTTATGTATTTTCTGTAATTATAGCCGCCGGCTTTGCTTCTATACCACTGTATTTTCTGATAAAGTTTTAACCCAATATTGTAGAATATTATAATCCCAATATATTATGACAAAATTAGACGCACGTATACCTGAAGGACCCCTCAAAGAAAAATGGACCAATTTTCTTAACACAATGAAATTGGTGAGTCCTGCTAATAAGAAGAAACTGGACATTATAGTGGTCGGAACCGGAATTGCCGGTGCTCCTGCTGCTGCTACTTTAGCGCAATTAGGTTATAATGTAAAGGCATTTTGTTTCCAGGATAGTTCGAGGCGTGCACACTCTGTTGCTGCACAAGGAGGAATCAATGCCACAAAGAATTATCGGAATGATGGTGATAATGTGTATCGGCTCTTTCATGACATGATAAAAGGAGGAGACTTTAGAGCTCGCGAAGCTAATGTTTATCGCGCTTCCGAAGTGAGCAATGCCATCATTGATCAGTTAACCGCACAAGGCGTTCCTTTTGCCAGGGAATACGGCGGAACGATTGCTACCCGTTCTTTTGGTGGTGTGCAGGTGTCACGGACATTTTATGCACAAGGCCAAACCGGACAACAAGTCCTGCTGGGTTCCTATTCAGCATTGAAAAAAGAAATCAACCGGGGCAGAGTTACAATGTATCCGCGTCGTCAAATGCTCGAGCTGGTGAAAGTTGACGGTCACGCGCGAGGAATTATTGCCAGGAACCTTGTTACCGGAGAACTTGAACGACACTCAGCTCATGCTGTTGTGCTGGCAACAGGAGGTTATGGTACTGTCTATTATTTGTCTACACTTGCTGTAGGGTCTAATGGTTCCGCAGCCTGGGCTGCACATAAAAAAGGCGCATTTTTTGCCAACCCAAGTTTTGTGCAAATTCATCCGACTTGCATCCCTCAATTAAGTGATTTTCAGTCTAAGTTGACCCTAATGTCCGAATCGTTGCGTAACGATGGCCGAATATGGGTTCCGAAGGAGAAAGGTGATAAACGTAAACCGGCTGACATTCCTGAAGAAGAACGTGATTATTATCTTGAAAGAAGATATCCGGCATTTGGAAACCTTGTTCCACGAGATGTTGCTTCACGTGCAGCAAAAGAGCGTTGTGATGCCGGCTATGGCGTTGGAGAGACGGGGCAGGCTGTTTACCTCGATTTCAAACATGCCATTGAAAAACAAGGAGCTAAAGCGATCGGTGATAAGTATGGTAATCTTTTTGATCTTTATAAAACAATTACCGGCGACAGTCCTTATGAAACTCCCATGCGTATTTATCCTGCGGGCCACTATACAATGGGTGGTTTGTGGGTTGATTATAATTTAATGACTACTGTTCCCGGATTGTTTGCCATTGGGGAGGCTAATTTTTCAGATCACGGTGCCAACCGCCTTGGCGCAAGTTCTTTGATGCAAGGGGCCGGAGATGGTTATTTTATTCTTCCCAATACAATTGGACATTATCTGTCAGATAAAATCAAAACCCCAAAACCTGATACGAATTCAGAGGAGTTCGAAAAGGCTGCAAAAGATGCACATGAAAGGCTTAACAAGTTGCTCAACGTAAATGGTACCAAAACAGCCGGATCGTTTCACCAGCGGTTTGGCAAAATTATGTGGGATCACTGCGGAATGTCAAGAAACGAAGAGGGTTTGAAACAAGCTTTAAAAGAAGTGCAAGACCTTAAAGAGGAATTTTGGCGTGATGTAAAAATTCCGGGAACGATGAACGAGTTGAACCAGGAGTTGGAAAAAGCGGTTCGGGTTGCAGATTTCTTAGAACTCGGCCAGTTGATGATCAGAGACGCATTAAATCGTAATGAATCCTGTGGTGCTCACTATCGCGAGGAATACCAAACCAAACAAGGTGAAGCGTTGCGCGATGATGAAAACTATAAGTATGTAGCTGCCTGGGAATATCAGGGAGAAGACCAGGAATCTACGCTTCATAAAGAAAATCTTGATTTTGAATTTGTTGAGGTTAAAGTACGTAGTTATGAATAATTTTTTTCTAACCAAAAAATCCGAAACATGAAAGTTAAACTAAAAATATGGCGTCAACCCAATGCACAGACAAAGGGGAAATTTGTAGATTACGAACTTGACGATATATCTCCGGAGATGTCCTTCCTTGAGATGTTGGATGCTTTGAATAAGCAATTAATAGAAAATGGAGGTGATCCTGTTGCTTATGAGCATGATTGCCGTGAAGGAATTTGTGGTTCCTGTGGTTTGTTTATTAACGGAAGGCCACATGGGCCGGAAAGGGAGGTTGCTACATGCCAGGTACACATGAGGTCTTTTAGAGATGGAGAAACGATTGTCATTGAACCCTGGCGTGCTAAACCTTTTCCTGTTATAAAAGATTTAGTTGTTGACAGAAGCGCATTAGATCGCATCATGGAAGCAGGAGGCTTTGTTTCTGTTGATACCAATTCTGTACCTGAAGCAAGTAGCATTCCTGTAAAGAAAAAGCATGCTGATAAAGCTTTTGATGCCGGGGTTTGTATAGGATGTGGTGCGTGCGTTGCAGCATGTAAGAATTCTTCCGCTATGCTTTTTGTAGCAGCTAAAGTCTCTCAGCTGGCTCTCCTCCCACAGGGAAAACCAGAAGCAAAACGAAGAGCGCTCAACATGGTGGCTAAGATGGATGAACTCGGGTTTGGTGCCTGTACCAACACGCAGGCTTGTGAAATTGAATGTCCGAAAGGAATATCGATAGAACATATTGGGCGATTGAACAGAGAGTTCTTAAGGGCTTCCTTTTCAGAAAAAGATGATTA
>CAYFRV010000207.1:0-4176 GCA_964345495.1 uncultured Bacteroidales bacterium
GTACATCGGTATTTTACCGTCCAGACATCATCGTTTCCGTCATACGCGTCAAAAGTTATTTCATAATAAACATCTACTCCTTCTACTTCAGGAACGGCATCTGGAAATTGAGCCTGTAGTGCTAAGATGACTGCTTCTTTAACAATACGTCTGAAAATAATCTGGTTTGCCTCTTCTTCACTTAATCCATCGAAAATATCTGGTTGATAGTCTTCGCGAACATTTATACGAGTATCAAAATTCACGTAGTATGTGCTTGCGCCATAATAATACTCTGAATTGTCATATTGTTCATCTACATATTGAGACAATTCTGAATCGTTTTTAACGTAATTCAGAATTACTTCATAATCTTCTTCCTTCAATTTATATCGTACTGTTGGATCAAACTTCCATTGTTCGCCATTATGAATAAATTTTGCAGTTTTGGGTACTTTAGCATGCCAGGTATTGCCATCAAGGAGATATTGTTTTGCCTTGATGTCATGAGTACCGGAAACCTCGTAAACAATAACCCTGGTATCTCCTTCATCAGCGTATGAAAGTTTATTTTTCAGAAAAGCAGGTAAATACTTATCTGCATCAGATGCAGAGAGGAAGTAATCCCCGGTAATCTCGTTTATGCTGAAATAATCCTCATCCGTTAATTTATATACATTGGGCAAAGGATTCCATGTGCCATCTTTTAGATAGTAATAACTACTTCTCAATGAGGTGTTATTGTAACTATCTTTGTAATCATAAAATATTTGTGCTAATGTATGTTCCCGGGCAAAGGGTAAAATTGAATCTTTTAACAATACCGGAATTTCTTCGTCTGGCTGCTCCCCGCTATAGGTTAATTCTAGGGTATCAACAGGGAACTCATTATTAAACTTATCCAGGTAGCCTGGGATAAAATTATAATTAATTGTAGCTTCCGAGTTTTTATCAAGGGCCGGGTACTTATCTGCCAAAAACAAAGGAACAATATCGTTTACCGGAAATCCTTCGGCAAAGCTATTATCCCCTACATAATCAACATAAACGGAATCTTCTTCCGGTACCAAATCGCTTATAGTTGAATAATCACTCTCCGTAAGGGTGTATTCAACTTTTTCAGAATAAGGATCTTTTTCTTTATCCAGCTTTTCGTAAAGCTCTTCGTTGGGCTCACATCCGAAAGCGATTATTCCGGATATCAGTATAAATAGTATCTTTTTCATATATAACAGTTTTTAACCTTTAAAATCTTAATTTTAGACCCATTGACCATGTTCTTCCATGTCCGTAATAAACAGGGGATGTTTGAGCATTGTGGTCTACGCCATCCTGGGCGTATGAAATATACTCTGTATCCAGAATATTGTGGACATGGGCGTAAATAGTAGCATCAAATCCTGCGATATCAAAATAATAGCTGGCATTAAAGTCAACTAATTGATAATCAGGTAACATCCATGAGTTTTTACCTTTGGTGCTGGTTTCAATTCGTTCTTCGACATCATAGCCGGCAAATAACCGGGAATAATGATTGGCATCCAGGCTCAGCTTTAAATCCTGTATAGGGTTGTATTCTATTCCAAAAGCTGCTGTAGTTTGTGCTGAACCGCCAACACTTACATCATCAATGTAGACTGTGTCTGAATAAAGAAAATCCTGGTTTCTGTCGTAATAATCAAATAGTGCGTTATCATTCCATTTCCAGTCACCATAAGAAGCCATGAGGTTGATTTTTATATTATCGGTTGGCTTAATTCGAACTTCAAGTTCTGCACCCATGTGTAAAGCGTCTATCCCATCGGATGTTGCAACACCACCTTGTCCTGTTCCGGTTGAATATCCTTTATTTTTCCAGTTTGTTCGGTACAAGGTGAAATCAACCTTCATCAGATCAGAAACATAGCCATATCCTACTTCTGATGATATAACCTTCTCAACGTCAAGTGTGTTATTGATTGTGTTCGTATAGCCTACAAAGGCATAAGAAAAGTAAGGGGCTCTTGTGAAATACCCTCCGTTGACAAAAACATTGTTGTTTTCATCAATATTATAGTTAAAACCACCTTTTACACTATATGTCAGGTAATTGACCCAATCAGAGACTTGTCCTTCCATGGCCTGGTCGAAACTGTTTTCACCCAATCGGTCTATATAATCTTGTCGCAGCTCGCTGTCATTTTCTATTTCGTTAATGAGGTCATCATTGAAATACGAAAAATAGTCAATTCTCCTGTAGGATTTGTTTGAAGCTGATATGGAGAGGAAACCCGAATATTGGTCGGTAATGTATTCGCCTTGTGCAAATAATCCGCCCCATAGAACATCTCCTAAGTTGTGATATGAAATTTTATCACCAACGTCGAGCGGTTTTCCGGGATCTCGGTTTACGTTTGCATTATCAAGATAATAGTTTCCGCCTAGTAGGTTGGTGATTTCAGTAAAATGGTCTCCGCGATAGTATCTTCCATCAAAACCTAACGTAAAATCAATATTTGAAAATTTGGTTTTAAATGATGAAAGGACTCCATACCAATCGTGTTGGTTTCTGCGCATAGTGAATATTGCATCTGAACCATTGGGAGCCTGGGCATTTGCTTCATAAACGGATTCATAATCTAACAATCCATCGTTTGTAAGCTTTGTTTGTTCCATTGGTTTCCCGGAAGGATAATCAAATTCCAGCCAATTACTACTTTGTCCTGCTGTGCCTTTCCCTCCGCCATTACCAAAAGAAGCATATACTGCGGTAGATAACTTTGTAGTATTATTGATGTCCCAATAGTGATTTAGCGAAAACTGTGGCTTATGGTATTCGTTGTAAGCATAACCTGTCATCATAATCTCGCCGTTCCAGTATCCGTAATGGGTGTTGAGTCTGCCGCCATTTTCAGCTTCCCTGTAGTCCTCAATCATGTGATAACTACCTCTTTGATTGTGCCATTGTGGAGTTCCAAAACCCGTTAAAGAAAGGCGATGCTTATCATTAATGCGTTTTGCAATGTTGAAGAAATAGGTATAGGCTTCAAATTGCGTGGCCTCAACGTAGCCGTCACCACTTTCTTTCTGACCGCTTAAGGTTACGGCCCATCCATTGTCCATAAGGCCTGTAGAAACATTGAATCCGGTTTTTAGATATCCATCATTACCCATGCCCTGGTAAACAGAACCTCCTTCTTCAGCCTGGGTGCTCTCTGTAACAATGTTCATTGTACCGCCTACAGATGAGATAGCAAGTTTGGAAGCGCCCAAACCTCTTTGTACCTGAACGGTTCTTGTAACATTTGAAAGGCCGGCCCAATTCGACCAATAAACACGGCCATTTTCCATATCATTGACCGGTACACCATTGATCAAAACACCAATATTTTCTCCGCTAAAGCCTCTCATGTGAATGTCACCATCGCCAAAACCTCCGCCACCTTCAGTTGCATAGATACTAGGTGTGGACTTTAGCACTTTGGTGAAAGACTGGGTGCCAAGCTTCTCCTGGATAGTAACCGGATCAATTTTTGAGTGAGCCACCGGTGTTTCCCGGTCTTTCGCAAAATCAGCTACTACTTTCACTTCATCCAGGGCAACTGATTCCGACTTCAGGTTAATCTTTCCTAAGTCTTTCGTTTCCCCTTCTGCAACCTGTATTTCCATTTCTTTTTTCTGGTAGCCGACATAACTGAATTCCAGGGGTACCGTACCTGATTTTACATCCAGGGTGAAAGTTCCATCTACATCAGTAGCAGTGCCCGTTGTGGTTTCCTGCACAACAACTGTCGCTCCGATAAGAGCCTTGTCTGTATCCTCATCTACTATTTTTCCTTTTATCGTTCCCTGAGAAAAGGAAAACTGATAGCTAAATAGGGAGAGGAATAAAAGAATAAAGATTCTGTGCTTCATAAGTTTTTAGTTTATTAATTTGTAGGGTTTTATGTACTAAAAGTAATGGCTGCACAGTATTTCCCCAAGGAAAGGTTGTGCAGCGGGTAGTCTGAAGAATGCAGTTTTTATAAATATCATAATAAAAAATAAGATGATAAATATACCTAAATATTATACTAGATCGTATCTATAGCATATAAATATATAAAATTTTTTTTAACAGTTTTTAACAATCTTATTAAAATTAATAAAGTGAAGCAATAATAGGTGGTTAGGGTTGCTTACTTCCAGATGTTAGAATTTTGACTGGAGTTGTGTAAT
>CAYFRV010000207.1:4276-5493 GCA_964345495.1 uncultured Bacteroidales bacterium
GCCAACAGCCAACAGCTAAAAGCCAAAAGCCAACTCATTAGCTAACTGTTGGTAATTTTAAAATTTACCTCTACTTCTGAATGTGCCTCATTAATTTTCTTTTAATAATATTTTGCATCATACCTGTAACCATATTGATATTCATAGCCTTTACTTTTTAGTTTTATGTCGTTTACGATAATGTTCACATTTTGAATATTTTTTTGCCCAAGATTACGGATTAACGTTTGAAACATACGTTTCCCCGTGTAATCATGCCTTACTACAAACAGATTAGTTGTAGAATGCTTCACAAGAAGGAATGCGTCAGTAACAAGGCCTACAGGGGGTGTGTCCAGAAAAATATAGTCATATTGCTTTTTGAGGTTTTCAAATAACTCATCTGTTCTCTCTGATGCAATCAATTCAGATGGATTAGGTGGAATGTGCCCGGCTGGTATAATATCAAGGTTGTCGATATCAGAGTGATATATGATATCTTCATAGTTGCAGTTATTACTTAAGAAACCACTCAATCCGGGTTTATCTTTTAAGTGAAAAATGTTATAAATATTTGGCCGGCGTAAATCAAAACTAACAAGTACGGTTTTTCTCTTGTACATGGCGAAACTTGTGGCTAAGTTGATAGATACAAAACTTTTTCCTTCTCCTTGTCCGGCAGAGGTAACTAATGCCACAGGAACATCCGTCCCGCCTGCCAAAAACTGAAAGTTTGTTCGTACTGAACGAAATGCTTCGGCAATAACAGAATGAGGTTCTTCATGAATAACATTTTCCACTTCTCCTTTTTTGTGAACAATGTTTCCTACTACCGGATAATCCGAGATATCCTCAATCGTTTTAGCGTCTGTAATTTTATCATTAAAGTAATCGCTTAGAATAACAAAGCCTCCAGGAATAAGTAATCCCAGTAGAAATGCGATCATATAATTTTTTGATGTTTTTGGCCTGACAGGTGACAGCGGTTTAACCCTGGCTTCGTCAACAATTTCATGGACAGGGATATTTCCGGCTTTTCCAATTTCTGTTTCAGAACGTTTTTTTAATAAGAATGTATAAATCTCGTTATAAAGATCAAATTGCCGTTCGAAATTATACAGTTGACGTTGTTTCAGCGGAAGTTGCCGAACTTCTTGCGATGCATTATCAATGCGCTGTTTGATATCTTTCAGGCGGATATTGTTTTTGTTGATCAGATTATTGATGTTTTCCAGCAA
>CAYFRV010000208.1:0-5452 GCA_964345495.1 uncultured Bacteroidales bacterium
CCTGCCGAATAGGCAGAACTTTCAAAGAAGTTCCCGTAAGAAAAGCACTTTGCATTTTATCAAGCTCAGTTCGATGTACTTTGCGAATATTCACAGGAATATTATATTTGTTACAAATTTGCAGTACATTTTTCCGCGCTATTCCCTGCAGTACAGCTTCATCCGGTGGGGTTATCAAAGTAGTGTCCGAAATAAAAAATACATTGGAACGGCTTCCTTCACTAATATATCCCTTGTCATCGATAAGAAACACCTCAAAAACGTTCTCCTCTTCGATCTTCTGATTGGCCTTTTTCCGCGCTTCAGTGTTCAATACTTTAGCATTTGGATCAGTTCGGATTGCGCTGCAAAAACCTACATTTACACCTTTCTGATACTGCTCTACACCTGGAAACAGAGCCTCTGTAAAATAGATCAAAAAGTGATAATTTTCAGATTTCGGAAACTCTGGAAAATAAAAAACAAATTTAATTTTTCCTTTATTAATCTCATTTGCCCGGATCAGTTCATTAACCATCATTTCAAGATTTGCTGAAGATTCTTCTATTGTTAAGTCTTCTAAAGCAAGAGATCTGAACAATCTATCCAGATGATCCTCTAAAAACAAAGCAATTCCCTTTTCTATTCGAACAATTTCATAGACTGAAAAATCCCCGGGATGAGATTTCTCTATTTTCTGTAATTCGATAAGATTTCCATCAAATATTCCTTTATTCCCAATAAATTCAAGCATAATTGTAACAAAACTTATATTCTAAACGTCAAAGGTAAAATTTCCATTTGAAAAAGTTGTCTAAACAGTTGTTTTTCATTAATTTGCAATGTCAATTTTTCTTCATATAAAAGCCTTGTTATCTATATTAATGGTGTTTATAGTAATTATTGGTAGGCTAATGTTACAACTGTTCAATTTCGAACAGCTTTTGTAATGGTACCGAACAGTTAAACAACAACTCAAAAATATTACGCATTGAATATTAGAGAATTGACAAAAATGGCACGTTTATTGATAAATATAGAAAAATTCAAAAGAGGATATGATAGAAATAAACAATCTCCATAAGTCTTATATTACAGGAAGAAACAGTTTACATGTACTAAAAGGACTCAACATGCAAATTGAAACCGGAGAACTCGTTTCTATAATGGGATCATCCGGTTCGGGAAAATCTACCTTACTTAATATACTGGGAATTCTGGACAGCTATGATGACGGTGAATATTATCTGGATAAGCAATTGATCACCAACCTCAGTGAAAAAAAAGCAGCACATTACAGGAACAACATGCTCGGCTTTGTTTTTCAATCATTTAACCTGATTCCCTTCAAAAATGCTATGGAAAACGTAGCTTTGCCGCTTTATTATCAAAAAGTGAAAAGAAAAAAGCGCAACAAAATAGCCATGGAGTATATGGAAATGATGGGTCTTACCGACTGGGCAGAACACATGCCCAATGAGTTATCCGGCGGACAGAAACAGCGTGTAGCTATTGCACGAGCGCTTATCAACAAGCCTAAAGTCATTCTGGCAGATGAACCAACAGGTGCACTGGACACCGGCACTTCCTATGAAGTAATGAAAGTATTAAAAAAGATTAACGATACTGGCATAACGGTGATCATTGTGACACACGAAAAAGATATTTCCGAGATGACAAAAAGGATCATTCACTTAAAAGACGGGTACATTGAACACAACTATATCAATAAAAAAGTAGCGTCCTATGTTTGATCCGGATAAATGGCAGGAAATTTTAGCCACCATAAAACAAAATAAACTTCGCACTTTTCTGACTGCATTTAGTGTGGCATGGGGCATTTTTATGCTGATGATATTACTCGGTGCCGGCAATGGACTAAAAAACGGCGCGGAATATCAGTTCAGCAGAGAAGCCACCAACAGTATATTCATCTATGACGGAAGAACCAATAAACTATATGAAGGGCTGAAAAAAGGAAGACGTATTTATCCCGATAACCAGGATCACAAGTGGATAAAACAAAATTTGGCAGAGCTTGATAAAATCACGGCAAATTATAGTATCTGGGGAGATAACATGATATCATACAAGGGAGAATACGGTGATTTCAATTTAACAGCAGTACACCCTGAACACAGTGAAATTGAAAATTTAACTCCTACCCGCGGCAGATTTATAAACAATATTGATGTCCGGGAAAAACGAAAAATCGTATGCATAGGGCAAAAAGTTGCAGATGAATTATTTGAAAAAGGAGAAAATCCTGTTGGGAAGGATATTAAAATTAAAAACCTGGTCTTCAAAGTAAGCGGAGTATTCTCTGCCGTAAATGATGACAGGGAAATGCGTAAGGTATACATCCCAATAAGTACGGCTCAACAAATTTTTAGCCGCGACGATAAGTTACATTCCATAAAATTGACTACAAAAGATATATCAGTTGCCGAGAGTAAAGCTATTGTAGAAAAGCTGCGCGGTAATTTATCCAAAAAGCATTATTTTGCACCCGATGATGAAAGGGCTGTATATATAAGAAACAATCTCGAAAATTACCAGAATTTTCAAAATGTATTTAAAGCCATTTCCGTATTTATATGGATAATCGGCATCGGAACCATTATTGCCGGAATTGTGGGGGTGAGTAATATTATGATCATTGTGGTGAAAGAACGTACACTTGAAATAGGAATTCGAAAAGCGATAGGCGCTACCCCCGGATCCATTGTGGGGTTAGTAATCTTCGAATCCATTTTAATTACAACTTTTGCAGGTTACATCGGCTTGGTAGCTGGTGTGGGAATATTAAGCATATTATCAAATGTGCTGCCGGCAAATGATTTTTTCATGAATCCCCAGGTGAATTTAAGCATAGCCGGAGCCGCAACCCTTTTACTTGTTATCTGCGGTACGATAGCCGGATTATTCCCGGCCCGGAAGGCATCAAAAATTAAACCCATTGTAGCACTAAGAGATGAATAAATTTATTGACTATGTTTGATCTGGACCGATGGCAACAAATATACAGCGTTCTGAAAAAAAATAAGCTCAGGACTTTTTTAACAGCATTTGGCGTATTTTGGGGATTATTTATGCTTGTCGTCATGCTTGGTGCAGGAAATGGTATGAAAAATGCAGTTATGAAAGGCATTGGAGATTTTGCGACCAACAGCTTTTTTATGTGGGGACAGGAAACTTCAGTACCCTATGGCGGTTATTCAAAAGGGAGAAGCATTGAGTTTAAAAACAAAGACCTTGACGCTTTAAAAAGAAATATAGAAGGGATTGATCTCATAGCACCTAAATTACGCTTTTGGGGAAGCAATGACAATACAGACAATGTGGTACGCGAATTACGTTCAGGAAATTATACGATTCACGGGGATTATCCCGAAATGAATCAGATTGATCCTTCCATAATGCTTCATGGACGATATTTAAACGATAATGACATAAAAAACAGACGTAAAGTAACTGTTATCGGTCGCAGGGTATACCAGGACCTTTTTGACAAGAATGAAGATCCTGTTGGAAAATACATACGCGTACAAGGGGTTTATTTTCAGGTGATCGGAGTTTCGAAACCGGTGAATCCAAATATTAGTTTCGGTGGAAATAAAGAAGAAACCGTAACCATCCCCTTCTCTTCGTTCCAACAGGCTTTCAATATTGGCGACCGTATCGGAATGATGGCAATCACAGCAAAGAAGGGAGTACCGGTAAGTCAGGTTGAAGAAGAAACCGTTGAGCTCATGAAAAAACGCCATACAGTTTCTTTAGAAGATGACCGCGCTATCGGGCACTTTAATCTTGAAGAACAATTCAACAAAATTATGGGGCTGTTTACAGGAATTAACGTCCTGATATGGATTGTAGGAATAGGAACTTTATTGGCAGGAATAATTGGAGTAAGTAACATTATGCTGGTCGTAGTCAGAGAACGAACCAGTGAAATCGGTATTCAAAGGGCAATTGGTGCCACGCCGTGGCACATTATAAATCAGATACTCAGTGAATCAATGGTATTAACAATCATTGCCGGATTTTTCGGAATGGCTTTTGGTGTAGCTGTATTAGAACTTGGTAATTCGATATTATCAAACTCCGGTGGTGAAAATGCAATGATCCACAATCCACAGATCAGTTTTACCATATCATTGGTTGCGCTGGGATTATTAAGCCTCTTCGGAACTTTGGCGGGAGTATTACCGGCCCGGAGAGCAGTAAAAATTAAACCAATTGAGGCAATTCGAACGAATAACTAAATAAAAAGTAACATCATGAAGAAAGTATTGAAAATCAGTTTAATCGTATTATTAATCGCGGCATTCGGTGGCACTATATTCTATTTGTATAAGAATTCAAAAGAAAAACCCATAGAATACCAAACACAGAAGCCCGAATATAAAGATATAGTAAAGAAAACGGTCGCCACTGGTGAAGTTGTTCCCAGAAAAGAAATCGAGATAAAACCCCAGGTTTCCGGAATTATCCATGAATTATTTGTTCAGCCCGGGGACAAAGTAAAAGAAGGAGACCGGATAGCAAAGGTAAAGATCATTCCGAATATGGTGAATCTGAACAATGCAAGAACACGGGTTAACAAAGCAAAAATAAATTATGAAGATGCAAAAACGGAATATGAAAGACAGAAGAAAATATACGAAAACGGTGTAATTCCGGAAGCAGAATTTCAGAAATATAAAGTAGCGTTAGAAAATGCAAAAGAAGAACTAGAGGCAGCCAAAAACAATCTTCAACTCATCAAAGAAGGTGCATTAGACAAACAAGGTGAAAGCTCAAATACGCTTATCCGCGCCACCATAAATGGCACTGTACTGGATGTTCCGGTCGAAAGAGGAAACTCTGTCATTGAAGCAAATAATTTTAATGACGGCACAACTATAGCTTCCGTTGCTGACATGGGAGATATGATTTTCAAAGGCAAAGTAGATGAAACAGAAGTAGGAAGACTTGAACAGGGAATGGATTTAGATTTACAAATTGGTGCTATACAGGGAGAACAATTTGATGCAGTTCTTGAATACATAGCACCTAAGGGCGTAGAAGAAAGCGGGGCTGTGCAATTCGAAATTAAAGCAGACGTGAAATTAAAAGAAAATCAGTTTATCCGGGCAGGTTACAGCGCAAATGCAAACATAATCCTTGAAAAGAAAGATAGTGTTTTGACTATATCGGAAAGTTTGCTCCAGTTTAAGAATGACTCCACTTTTGTTGAAGTAGAAACGGAACCACAAAAATATAAAAAAGTGTATCCTGAACTTGGTATCTCAGATGGCATAAATATTGAAGTGAAATCAGGATTATCAGAAGAAGATGAAATAAAGGATCCAACAAGACGTGAAACCAAAAATAAAGAATCATGATCGGAATCATCATCATTGCTATAATGCTTATAACAAAGCTTATAACAGCCCTGTTTTAGACAATTTCAAAAATAGCAGAAGATTTT
>CAYFRV010000209.1:0-3384 GCA_964345495.1 uncultured Bacteroidales bacterium
ATGATTTCCCTCAGGAAGAGGAGCAGGAAGAAGAAGGACCGACTGTCGATTATACCAATTATACAAAAGAACAGCTTGTTGAGCGATTAAAGGAATTAGTTAAAAACGAAGAAGTTCCGGGAATAAAAAAAGAAGTAGAAATTATTAAAGCTACTTTTTACAAAAAACACCGGGCACAAAATGAGGAAGAAAAAAAGGAATTTATTAATCAGGGAGGTGATCCGGAAGAATTTACTCCCTCGAAAGATCCGCTGGAATCAGAATTAAAAGAACTTCTCAAGGAATTTAAAGAAAAAAAGTCTAACTATAACCAAAAAATAGAAGACAGAAAGAAAGGGAACCTCAGAAAAAAGTATGAAGTTATTGATGAACTTAAGAATCTTATCAATAAAAAGGAATCGTTAGGGCAAACTTTCAGGGAGTTTAGAGAACTACAGAGACGATGGAAAGAGATTGGCCCAATTCCGCAAAACAAGGTAAAGGATTTATGGGGAACTTACCACCATCACGTTGAAAAGTTCTATGATTACGTTAAGATAAATAAGGAACTGAGGGACCTGGATTTAAAGAAAAATCTTGAATCGAAACTGGATCTGTGTAAAAAAGCAGAAGAGCTTACAGAGGAAGAGGACATTGTGCATGCTTTTAAAACACTTCAGACCCTTCACGATCAGTGGCGCGAGATAGGACCTGTCCCTAATGAAAAGAAAGAAGAAATTTGGCAACGTTTTAAGGAAGCAACTACCACAATTAATAAAAGACACCAGCAATACTTTAAAGAGCTACGCCAAAAGCAAAATGAAAATCTTAAAGCCAAACAAGAGCTCTGTGAAAAAGCCGAGGAAATTGCAGAGATGGAGATTGATACCCATAAAGACTGGAATTATTATACGAAAGAAATTCTTGATCTTCAGAAAAAATGGCGTACAATTGGTTTCGCCCCAAGAAAACATAACAACAAAATATACAGGCGTTTCAGAAAAGCCTGCGATAAATTTTTTGCACAAAAACGTGTTTTCTATACCCAACATAAAGAATGGCAGGAAAACAACCTGAAAAAGAAACAAGAATTTGCTGAACGGGCTGAACAACTTAAAGATAGTGAAGACTGGGAGAAAACAGCAAAAGAACTTATACAGCTTCAAAAAGAATGGAAAGAAATCGGCCCTGTGCCAAAAAAGTATTCTGATGAGGTATGGAACCGATTCCGATCAGCTTGTGATGAATTTTTCCAAAGAAGAAAACAGAAAGATAAAAGCAAGGACAATAATTTCGAGGAAAATCTTAAAGCTAAACAAGATTTAATAGAACAGATAAAAAATTTCCAACCCGGAGAAGATACGGAGAAAAATCTTGATGATCTGTATGAATTTGAGAAGCAGTGGGCTAAAATTGGATTTGTTCCTTTCAAATACAAAGACAAAATCCAGCAAGAATATAGAGAAGCAATGTATGATCAATACAATAAACTTAATATTTCCGATAATCAAAGAGAACTTCTAAAATACAGAAGTAAACTCAAAAACATACAACAGAAGCCCAAAGCAGAAAGCCGAATGAGGCAAGAAAGAGAAAAGTTTATGAATAAAATTTCAAAGCTGGAAACAAACATTTCTACATGGGAAAACAACCTGGGTTTTATTTCGGCAGAGTCTGACGAAGCAAATTCAATGATTCAGGATTTTAAAGACAAAATAAAAAATGCCAAAGAAGAAATTGAACTGCTCGAAGAAAAAGTTAAACTTATTGATAAAGTAGAAGACGAAGAAGTTTAAATCTCAAGAAAGTGAATAAAAAAACAAAATATATTTTCGTCACCGGAGGTGTTGCCTCCTCTCTGGGAAAAGGCATCATATCTGCATCTTTAGGAAAATTACTTCAATCCAGGGGCTATTCTGTAACCATTCAAAAACTTGATCCTTATATAAATATTGATCCGGGAACCCTTAATCCCTATGAACACGGCGAATGCTACGTTACAGAAGACGGTACAGAAACCGACCTGGATTTAGGTCATTATGAAAGATTCACCAATGTCACTACTAACCGGAATAACAATGTAACCACCGGCCAGATCTACCAATCTGTAATAAACAAAGAAAGGAAAGGTGATTATTTGGGTAAAACCGTTCAGGTTATACCTCATATCACTGATGAAATAAAGCGGAATATTAAGGTTCTGGGAAAACATCACAATTACGATGCGGTGATAACAGAAATTGGCGGAACGGTCGGCGATATTGAATCTTTACCATATATTGAGGCTGTAAGACAATTGAAATGGGAACTTGGTTCATCTAACAGCCTTGTTATTCACCTGACACTTGTTCCCTACCTTGCAGCTTCAGGAGAATCAAAAACTAAACCCACACAACATTCTGTTAAAGGATTATTAGAAAATGGAGTTCAGCCTGATATTTTGGTGCTTCGGTCAGAACGATTACTCAATCCCGATATACGTAAAAAAGTAGCCCAGTTTTGTAATGTAGATATTAATTCGGTCATCGAGTCGCACGATGTGGAAACGATCTATGAAGTTCCCCTTATGATGAAGGATGAAGGTTTAGACATAACAACATTAAATAAATTAAACCTTCCAATAAACAAAGACATCGACCTGAAAAACTGGCTCCAATTCGTAGATAAACTGAAGAATCCCAAAAAAGAAATAACAGTTGGTTTAATTGGAAAATATGTTGAATTGCCGGATTCATACAAATCAATAATGGAATCTTTCGTTCATGCCGGCGCAGTTAATGAATGCAAGGTTAATCTTGAAACAATTCATTCTGAAGATCTGGATTCAGCAAATGTAGCAGAGAAATTAAAAAGTATGCAAGGCATTATTGTAGCTCCCGGTTTTGGACAAAGAGGTATAGAAGGAAAAATTCTGGCCGCAAATTACACCAGGGAAAATAACATACCGTATTTAGGCATCTGTCTTGGAATGCAAAGTGCAGTTATTGAATATGCACGAAACGCTATGAATTTGAAAAATGCGGACTCTACCGAATTTAATCGCAGAACACCTTACCCGGTAATTGATCTGATGGAAGAACAAAAGAACGTGACGGAGAAAGGCGGAACAATGAGGTTAGGCGCCTATCCTTGTAAAATAAAGAAAAATACAAAGGCTCATGAAATATATAACTCCGTCAATATTCGGGAACGGCACAGACATCGCTACGAATTTAATAATAACTATTTGAAGGATTTCGAAAAGGCAGGAATGGTTTTTTCCGGATGCAATCCGGAAACAGATCTTGTAGAAATTATGGAACTCCCCTCCCACCGATGGTTTGTCGGAGTTCAGTTTCATCCTGAATACAGCAGTACTGTGTTAAATCCCCACCCGCTATTCATTGATTTTGTAAAGGAAATTTG
>CAYFRV010000209.1:3484-5433 GCA_964345495.1 uncultured Bacteroidales bacterium
TTCTTGTTAATCTTATGTTTTCAATTTATATTTGCACCCGTTAAAATTTAAGGTAAAATATTAATAAAATGGATAAGAATTCAATTATAGGCTTACTAATTATTGCTTTCATCCTAATTTTGATGGGATATTTGAATAAGCCTTCGCAAGAAGAAATTGAAAAAGCACGACAGCAAAGAGATTCATTAAATCAAGCACAGCAGGAGCAAGTTGATCAACAAGCCTCCGGGGAAAGAGAAACTTCCTCTGCGGATCAACAGGAAAGAAGGGAAGGAACAACCCAAAAAACTGAAGATGAAGATACTTCTGAAAAAGAGCTAAAAAGTCGCTTCGGTTCTTTTGCTACTTCTGCCAAAGGCGAAAAGAAACTCATTGTCCTTGAGAACAACAAAATGAGGATCAAACTGAGCACAAAAGGTGGGCGGCCCTACTCTGTTCGGCTTAAAGAATATGAAACATACGACAAAAAACCTTTGATATTATTCAGCGGTGATGATAACCAATTCGGTTTTAATTTCTTTGCAGGAAACAGAAAAATTTCTACAAACGATCTCTATTTTAAATCTTCTAAGGAAAACGATTCGATTGTAGCCCGTCATAACAAGCAATCTCTAAATCTCAGGCTCTATGCAGGAGAAGATAAGTATATAGAATATCAATATTCCCTGAAACCTGATGCTTACTTACTGGATTTCAATATCAAGTTTGTAGGAATGAGTGATGTAATTCCAAGAAATTATTCCTCATTAGACTTGAATTGGAATGTGAATACTCCGCAACTTGAAAAAGGAGCCAAGAACGAAAACAATTTCACTACCATAGGGTATAAATACTACCAGGACGAGGTGGATGATATTCGGTCAAGGGGAAATGACGAAGCAGAAGAAGAGATCAACACCCGCGTTAAATGGATTGCTTTTAAACAACAGTTTTTCTCTTCTATACTGGTAGCCGAAAATTATTTTGAGAACTCAGAAGTTTCTTTCAAGTCTTTAGAAGATTCGGAGGAATACCTGAAGCACATGGAAGCCGACATTTCTGTACCCTATTCTTCTGATCCGAATTACACGGTCCCAATGCAGTTCTATTTTGGGCCAAATCACTATAATACTCTGAAAGGATATGACCTTGGTTTTGAGGAATTAGTGGATCTGGGATGGTCACTTTTCAGTTGGGTAAGTAAATATATTATCATTCCGATTTTTGCGTGGTTGGATAATTCCATAGCTAATTACGGAATCATTATTCTTTTGTTGACTTTAATGATTAAATTGGTTTTATTCCCTCTTACCTACAAATCCTATCTGTCACAAGCCAAAATGCGCGTGCTTAAGCCCGAAATTGATGAGATCAATAAAAAATATCCCAAGAAAGAGGATAACATGAAAAAGCAAAGGGCTCAGATGGACCTCTATAAAAAAGCCGGTGTTAACCCGATGGGAGGTTGTTTGCCGCTCTTGTTGCAATTCCCCTTCCTTATTGCGATGGTTCGCTTTTTCCCTTCCTCTTTTGAGTTAAGACAGGAAAGTTTCCTCTGGGCTGATGATCTCTCTTCATACGATTCGATTCTGAATTTACCATTTGAAATTCCATGGTATGGAGATCACATCAGTGGTTTCACCTTATTAATGGCAGCAACACTCATATTTACAACCCGTATCAACAGTTCTCAAATGAGCGGCGCCGGACAGCAGATGCCGGGAATGAAATTCTTTACAACTTACTTGATGCCGGTGATGTTGCTGTTCATTTTCAATAATTTTGCAGCCGGATTAAGCTATTATTTCTTCCTTTCAAACCTTATAACGCTTGGTCAAACCCTAGCCATCAGAAATTTCGTTGATGATGAAGCCATTCATAGAAAATTAAAGGAGAATAAGAAAAAACCGAAGAAGAAATCCAAATGGCAAGCCAGACTTGAAGAAGCAGCCAAGAAAAAAGGATATGAC
>CAYFRV010000210.1:0-5430 GCA_964345495.1 uncultured Bacteroidales bacterium
GGCTTGTATTAAATTTAAGCTATTACAAAGTATTTTTCGTTGGGATTTTTATTAAATTTACACACCTATTTCCTTAAAAATTGGATATTAAAAAATAAAATGATGAAACATATTTCTTTACTACTCACGTGCACTTTTTTATTGAGTAATGTAATCTTTGCTCAGCAAAATAAAAAGGATGCTAAAGAAGAGTTCAATGAAGCAGTAGACTACATAGAAGAAAAAAACTATGCCCAGGCCATCTATAATTTAAATAAAGCCTTAAACGCGTTTCCTAAATTTGAAGAGGCTTATCTGGAACGTGGTAAATTGTATATCAAACAGCATAAAACAGAAGCCGCTGAAAACGACCTTGATAAAGCCATTAAATATAGCGATGGAAACAAAAAAGGAGAAGCGTATTTTTACCGTGGTTACTTAAAATTCGAAGAAGGAAATATAGAACAAGCTATTGAAGACTTATCCATGGCAGTACAAAATGGTTATAAAAACGCAGAAGTTTACTATTTCCGCGGGATAGCTTACCATAAAAACGAAGATTACAGCAATGCTGTTATGAACCTAACTATGGCTATTGATGCAAAATATGATTTTTTCCAGGCTTACCACGACCGCGCAACTTCAAAATTTATGCAGGGCGATTATCAGGGGGCAATTAAAGATTATCAAACTGCACTGAAAAACAGGGAGAAATCCGCATTTACCTATAATAACCTTGGAAAGGCTTATATGAAAATTTCCGATTTTCAAAAAGCAATCGAAAACTTCAGCCTAGCAATAAAAGAAAATCCAAATTATGTTGAGGCATATCTAAACAGGGGAAATGCGAAAAATAATCTTGAAAAATACGAGGAAGCTCTTTCTGATTACCGGAAGGCAAAAGAAATCGATTCTTCGTCTTTAGAAGCTCTAAACAATATAGGTATTGTATTTCTGAAACAGGGTGAATTTGAAAAAGCCATAGAGACATTTAACACACTAATTGAGAAAAATAATAAACTTGGGGAAGCCTATCTTAACCGGGGATTAGCCTGGGAAAATCTCGGAAAATTTGATGAAGCGTGTAAAGATTGGATAATGGCTAAAGAACTTGAAATTGAAAAGGCAAATGAATATCTTAAAGATTGCGAATAAAATAAACTCAAGATAATGATTTACAAAAAACTAACAATCATTCTGACAATAACATTCCTTTTTGCTGGAATATACTCAGTTCAAGGACAAAAAGACATTCGTATAAAACGACGAAATTTTAAACTTGACAACAAAGAGGGGTTCAGGGAAGCATGGAAAAGCCGAAGGGAAGCAGATAATTATTTTGAAGAAGGTATCGGTTTCTTTGATAAAGCTTTGGAACATTACAAAGAAGCATATAGCTATAACCCGGATAATGCGGCTTTAAATTATAAGATGGGTGTTTGCTACCTTTCTTTAAGGAAAAATAAAGAAGCCATCAACGCTTTCAATAAAGCACTTTCATTAGATTCAGAAGTAGCAATTGACATTTTCTATTTACTTGGAAGAGCTTACCACCTGGATTATCAGTTTGAAAATGCCATAAAAAATTACCAGCGTTGTTTAGAACAGGACATTATTGAAGACCTGGATAAAACCAGTGACGAAATCAATGTTTATATCCGCCAATGCGACAATGCACAAGATTTGATGCAGGATCCTGTACGTGTCAATATTAATAACCTGGGAGAAAACATTAATTCGAAATATGATGATTACGGAAGCATCATTCATCCGAATGATAGCATCTTATATTTTACCTCCCGTCGAAAAAACGAAGAAAACGATAAGCGTTGGCTGGGCGATAATAAATTTTATTCCAATATTTACCGTTCATATAAAAAAAATGGAGAATGGTCAAAAGCAGAAATCGTGCCCAAAAGGCTACGAAGCGATGACAATACTGCCATTGTTGAAATAACAGAAAATCCGGAAAGAATATATATTTATAGAGGAGACAAGGACAATGGCGATATATATTATTATGAAAAAAAACGCGGAAAATGGAGAGGCCCGAAAAACTTCACAAATAAAGTCAATACCAATTCAAAGGAGTCTGCAATGTCTTTCTCCATAGATAAAAGAACGCTTTACTTTGTTTCAGCATGGGAAGAAGAAACATGTGGAAAAAAGGACCTCTTTGTTACAAAGAAAAACAATAAAGGAAAATGGCAACGCCCCAGTAATTTAGGGGGATTAGTTAATTCATGGTTGAATGAAGAAGGGGTTTATGTTAACGACCGTGGTACAAAAATTTACTTTAGTTCTGAAGGCAAAAATTCTATGGGTGGTTACGACATTTTTTATGCCGACAGAGATGCCGACGGTAATTGGCAAGAGCCGGTTAATATAGGTTATCCGGTAAATACACCCTACGATGATCTTTTATTCAGACTTGTAGATGAGAGTGGAAAAAAAGCGTATTTTACCTCAATACGGGACGATACACGCGGCAGAAAAGATATTTATGAAGTTATTTTCCTTGGAGAAGAAAAGGATTATACACTTATGGAAGAACCTATAAAATTAGCATGGGACTTACAACCTGACTCTTCCATTATCGACAAAACTCCAGAAAAATTAGCCATCGATACTACACTATATCTTGTAGGAGACATAAAAGATAGTACAAATAACAAAGGAATAAAAGGTAAAATACAAATCATTGACAATGAACAGAATAAAGTCATTTCTACTTATTTGAGTGACACATTGGGTAACTATACCGTAAAACTTCCTGAAAAGAAAAAATATGGCGTTGAAGTAACAGCGAAAGATTACTTATTCTTCTCGGATATTATCGATCTCAATAAGATGGAAATCAAAAATGACTCTATACATAAAGACTTTTATCTTGATAAGGTTGAAGTGGGCAAAAAAATGGTGCTTGAAAACATATATTTTGAAACAGGTAAGTCAAAACTCAAAAAAGAGTCTTATGAAGAATTGGAAAGAGTGGTAGAACTACTAAAAAATAATCCTTCTATAAAACTTGAAATCTCTGGCCATACAGATAATGTAGGTTCTTATGTTGCCAATAAAAAGCTTTCCAAGGCTCGTGCTAAGAGTGTAGTTGATTATCTCACGTCAAAGGGAATTGCAGCACCGAGGTTGAAGTACGAAGGATATTCTTTCACCAGGCCTATAGCAACCAATGATACACCCGAAGGAAGACAGAAAAACCGGCGTGTAGAATTTGAAATACTTGAAAAATAAAATATTTTCCATAAAATAATTGTAGTATAAGAAAGGAGGCTTAGTTTGAGCCTCCTTTTCTATTGATAATAGACTCCGCTTAAAGTTTTCAAAAATTTATTAGTTTTGCTTAATCAATTAATCACAAATAATCAAATCAATATGAAAAATACAGCACTTACTCACAAACACAAAGAATTAGGAGCCAAGATGGTTGATTTTGCCGGCTATAACATGCCCGTTGAATACTCCGGCCTAAGGGATGAACATATCACCGTAAGAGAAAAAGTAGGTATGTTCGATGTTTCACACATGGGCGAATTTTGGATTGAAGGCCCCAATGCCTACGATCTTATACAAAAAGTTTCTGCTAATGATGCATCAAAACTAAAGCCGGGCAAAGCTCAATACACCTGTCTCCCAAATGGCGAAGGTGGCATTGTTGATGATTTTCTTATCTATCAATATGACGAAGAAAAATATATGGCTGTGGTAAACGCAGCAAACATTGAAAAAGACTGGAACTGGTTCCAAAAGCAAAACACCATGGGGGCTAAAATGAAAGATGATTCTGATAAGATGTCCCTTTTAGCTATTCAGGGGCCTAAGGCTTTGGCCACTATGGAAAAATTAACAGATGAAAATCTTGCCGAAATGAAACCTTTCCGCTTTAAAGTTGGGAAAATAGCGGGTGCCGACAATGTAATCATTTCAGCAACAGGCTATACCGGCGAACATGGCTTTGAACTTTATTTAGACAATAGTGTAGCCGAACAAATATGGGATGCAGTAATGGAAGCAGGCGAAGAATTCGGTATTAAACCAATCGGATTAGGCGCAAGAGATACATTAAGATTAGAAGCCGGATTATGCCTTTACGGCAATGATATTGACGACACTACTTCACCCATAGAAGCCGGGTTAAGCTGGGTTGTTAAATTTAAAGACTATAAGGAATTTATCGATAAAGATTACCTTTGGAAACAAAAGCAGGAAGGTGTAAGTCGAAAACTTATTGCTTTCATAATGCAGGAAAAAGGAATTCCCAGACAGCATTATGAAATTGTAAATAAAAACGAAGAAAAGATTGGAGAAGTTACATCAGGAACGATGTCTCCCATGTTAAATAAAGGCATTGGAATGGGATATGTTAAATCCGAATATGCCGAAGAAGGCAATGAGATTTTTATAAAAATCAGAAAAAAAGTATTAAAGGCTGAAATTGTAAAAATTCCCATTTATAAAAAGTAAAAAAACTGACTTCTACTCAGAAAACCCTGTCATCAGGCAGGGTTTTCTATAAATCAGAATCTAAAACTTCTTTTTACCCATTAAACCTGAATCTACATTTTAATAATCATAAATTTATGGCTCACTCTCGTAATCTGGAAGTGGTTTTCACACCGGAAATGTTTAAATACTTTGAAAACCCGGAAGCAAATGTAGTCGTAGTTGATATTTTAAGAGCAACTTCAGCAATTTGTACGGCTTTTAAAAATGAGGTTTCAGAAATGATACCGGTTCCTTCTCTTGATGAAGCGAGAAAATATAAACAACAAGGCTATATCGTAGCCGCTGAAAGAGACGGGAACGTATTAGATTTTGCAGATTTTGGAAACTCCCCTTATAATTTTACCCCCGAAAGAGTCAAAGATAAGCAAGTAGCCTACAGCACCACAAATGGAACAAAAGCCATTCATATAGCCAGAAACAGTCAAATGGTGATTATTGGTTCGTTCATTAACTTATCAGCGGTAGCTAATCTTCTTATTGAAAAAGAAAAAGATGTCATTATACTCTGCGCAGGGTGGAAGGGAAAATTTTGCCTTGAAGATACTTTGTTTGCAGGAGCTTTGGCCGAAATACTATTGGAATCAGACAAGTTTCAAACAATCTGTGATTCTGCAAAAGCCTCTGTTGATCTATGGAGTCTCGCAAAACCTGATATCATATCATACGTGGATAAAGTTGCCCAAAGAGAACGACTAAGAAAACTCGGGCTCGATGATGTTATAGAATATTGTCACACTCCTGACTCTGCTAAAGAAATTCCTGTCTACCAGAATGGGAGAATTAAAGAATACAATAAATCGGCCATTAATAATGATTAATTATTAGATACTGATTCTAAGAAAACACATTATTGGCCTGCTCGCTGCCCTTTTTCCGATAGCTATCGGAATTTTCCTGAAGGAAGACTTACCCACCCAACAACATCCG
>CAYFRV010000211.1:0-5399 GCA_964345495.1 uncultured Bacteroidales bacterium
TTAAAGTTTTAAAAAAAATATTAATTTTGTGATGCCAAAAAATAGGTAAATAAATACCTGTCCCCTCAATTTTGAGGGGTTCCTTTTTGATGATAGTACCTTGTTTGCAATTATACAAATTTAGACTTTGGTCGTTTAAGTCTTGTAAAATTCACTAATTGCTTTCTTTTGTCCGATTCCTTGTTAGAATAACGTTAAACCTTTTCCACTCATTCCAATTTTTATCTAAAAAAACAGTAAATAACAGTAAATTGTCAAATCTGTATTTTAAGCAGTGAGCCGACCCGTCCGGTCTGTTTTTAATTTTTACAATGGCCGTATATCTTTTAGACATAAACTATTTTTTGGCACTATTCATCAAAAGAATATGAACTATAAAATCAACCTTCTATAAACGAACTTCTCACTTGAAGTCGCATTTCCCGAATTAAATTTTTATAGGCAAAAGCCGCAGACTAAATAAAACGAACTTCGGTAAAACCGTGTCGCAAGTGTCCGTTAGCGGTCTTTTTTATTTGCATTGATTTTATAGTTTCAACTTTTTTATACCGTTCTGAATTCATATTTCTTTTTGTTATTTAAAACATATCTCGTTCTGGTTAACAGTTTTTTCGCAATTCTTATAATGGCTTTTTGTGGCTTCATTCGTTTAATAAGTTTTTGTTAAGCCATCAATAAAGCCTGATCATTTCTAATGGCAATCCAAGAGCTCTCAATAATGAGACTCCTGAGCATTTTGTTTTGTCGTTTGGTTATACCTCCTACAGATTCTTTTTCTCCCGAAGAGTTGGTCATGGGGACCAGACCGACAAATGAGCATAGTTTATCTAAAGTATTAAATCTTGATATGTCGTCAATTTCAGACAAAAAGCTCATCGCTGTTATTAGGCCAATGCCGGAAATACTTAGCAATAATTCAATGTATTCTCTGTATTTTTCTGTCTTCGATAATTCTTTTATTTTCTTTAATATTTGATATTGTTTGTTGCTTAGATATTCTACAATTTCAACCATTTCCGTCAGTGTTATGAACTGTCAAGTTCCAAGTCCAACAGCCACTTGTTAAATCGTTTCGACCAATATTTTTTATCGGCAAAATCTGCGGGAATAGTTATTCCGTTATAATAAAGCAAAGATTTAACTCTGTTTTTATTTCTTGCAATTTCTTTTGTAAGGGTTTTTCTGAATCTGAGCAGACTGCGGTCGCCTTCTGTTTCAATATCCGGTATATAAATTCCCTCTAATCTCCCATAAGAGAGTTGTTCAGCAATTTTCTTGCTGTCTCTTGCATCATCTTTTTGCTTTTTTTCTTTATCCGTTGTGGGTATATCAGCCGGGTTCACAACTATGTTTTTTATATTGAGATTATTTAATTCTCTGTGAGCGGAAAAACCGCTGAAACTTGCTTCATAAGCTGAAAAAGAGTTAGCTCCCGGAAAGTTTTTTTGTAAATAACTATTCAAAACTTTTGCTTTGGGTGGCTGAGAAAATTTCTTAAAAAATGTATTCTCAACTATAATACTTGTTGTCCGGCTTTTCAAATGCGTGTCCGAGCCAATATAAATATTTTGTCCTGAAAAATCCAATTTTTTACTTTTGTTTTTTATTTTTATAATCTTTAAGTGTCGGACACCTAATATAAAAAAAGCTGCCCATTGCTTTCAGATTACAAACATAAGGGCTAATTAATCAAATTGCAGATTTTATTATTTGTTGTAAGTTATAATGTTCCTAAACCCTAAGAAGTGTTATGGGATTAAAAAAACAAGACTATGAAAGCAAGACTATCGTATTTATTAGTTTGTTTATTGCTATTGTCGTGCAGTACACAAGTTGATCAAGCTAATAAAGATATTGATTCTTCGGTTGAAAATAGTATGTGGTTAGATTCTTTATTTGCAAGGGTAGAGAATTATGAAATTAATATTTATGATCCGGACAAATTCATCAAAAAGATAATTGAGGATACAACAAAAATTAAGAAATTTAAAAATGTAAGTGAAAATACTCATAATTATAAAGCCCTTTCTTTTGCTTACAGCATGTTTGGTAATAGTAAAAAAATTGGAAGTGATTACCTTTCTGCTATCCAGTATTATAAAAAGGCTTATGAAAATGCATTGTTGGCTGATGATGCCTATCTAAAAGCTTTATCCTTAAATATGATGGGCGTTGTATATCGGAGAAAATCCGCAACTAAAACAGCTTTGGAGTATTATATAAGAGCACTTAAAGCTGCGGAAGAAAGCAACGTATCATCAGATTATATGCTCAAAAGTATTGCTATTTCTAACGAAGGCATCGGTGGATTATATCGAATGTTGGAACAGTATGATTTAGCCTTGAGATACTATAAACAATCCTTAAAATATGAAGAACAGTTAGGGAGTTTGCTTGGCAAAGCCATTGGTAATCATAATATTGGGAAAACCTATAGATTTCTTGCTAAACTTGATTCTGCTAAACTCTACCATGAAAAATCATTAGAATACAATAAACAAATGAACTCTGTTTATGGTAAGGCAATATGCTACAATAATCTGGGGACTATTGAAATGCTTCAACATCATATCGATAGTGCTTATTTATTCTTTAAACCTGCCTTGGAAATGGCAAATATGTGCGGTGATAGTACATATATAATTAATTCTAAATTAAATTTGGCTTGGTATCACATTGAAAAAAGACATCACAGTAAGGCTTATGAATATTTAAATGATGCCATTACAATAGCAAAAAGAATTGGTTATAAGTCAGCTGTTAGGCGGGGATATAAGTTACTCTCAGATCTTGAGCAAGATAAGGGCTTGTATTTAAATGCCTTAAATTATTTCAAGCTTTCATATGCATATAATGATAGTATTGTAAATGAAAAAACTCAGCAATATCTTGTTGATCTCACTGTACTGTACGAGATAGAAAAGAAAAAAAACGAAATAGAATCGTTACAAAAAGATAATGAAACGAATAAACAAAAGCTTATTGCTCAAAACCGATTAATACTGTTACTTATTCTTGCAGTATTTATTATTATTGTTGTTGCATATATTTTTAGACAAAGGGATATGCAGAAATTAAATTCAATGGAAACAGAACTTCAAAAATATCTGTTGCAAATAAAAGATTCCAAGAGCAATAAAACTTCTGAAAGTGATATAAAAAAGTTGGCGGTAAAGAATATTTTATCAGAGCGTGAAGCAGAAATTTTATATTTTATTAACGAAGGAATGTCAAATGCAGAAATTGCTGAAAAAATCTTTGTTTCTACAAATACGATTAAATACCACATAAAAAATATTTATTTAAAGTTGGATGTTAAAAATCGAGTTGAAGCTTTAAATAAAACCAAACAATAAGTCCACAATTATTCTGTAAAATTTATATACCCATTGGGGTAGTTTTTTTAAACTACCCCAATGGGTAGTGTGAAAAATGTCAAGTTTACAGATATTTGAATAAAGTAATTACCATGGTATTTTCAATCAAAAATCAATAAACGAAAACCGGGTATAATGTAATTCATTTACCGGAGAAAGGATATTCGAATAAGGAGATTTCTGATGAACTCAATATATCCGGTAATATTGTAAAATATCATTTTAAATAATAATTATAGATAATTGAAAGTAAAATGGATAAAGATTTTGACTATTTAGCGCGAAGCGGTTGATTTTTTTAAAAATATGACATTATCACACGAATTACCAATATATAAAGATACATATAAGCTGGCGTTCATTGGAGACAATCCGGCAACAGTATGAAACAGTAACAAAAACAGATAAATTAAAATGAGTATTAACAATTTAAAAAGGAGGTCAAAAATGAGACACAAACAAAGAGTAAAAAGTAGAAAGCTATGTGCTGAGTTTGTCGAAGCGTTGAAAGTAAAAAGTTTGGGAGTGGCAACACTTTTAGCTTTTACCTTTTCACTTTCTACTGCAACAGCACAAGAAAGCCTTAACGCCACAGGCGGAGATGCTTCGGGAAGCGGAGGCTCGGTGAGCTATTCCGTGGGACAGGTTGCGTATCAAACTCATACAAGCACAAGTGGTTCGGTAGCGGAAGGAATACAACAAACCTATGAAATTTCTGTAGTAATAGGACTTGAAGAAGCCATAGGCATCAACCTTTCGGTTTCGGCATATCCAAACCCCACCACCGACTATCTTACATTGAGTATCAACGACAATGTAAAGACAAGGCATGACTTGTCTTTACTATCATATCAACTGTACGATATGAACGGAAAACTTTTGCAAGGCGAAAAAATCAGAGGCAACCAAACAAGCATTGTTATGAGCAGTCTTGTACCTGCCACGTATTTTGTGAGAGTAGTAAAGACAAGTCATGACTTGTCTCAAGAAGTAAAAACATTTAAAATCATAAAGAAATAAGGAGGACAAAACAATGAGAAAATTATTTACAATTGTAGTAGCCGTTCTGTTAATGGCAAGTGTGTTCCTGCCACAGCAGGCAGGTGCTCAATCACCAGAAAAAATGAGCTATCAGGCAGTAATAAGAGATAGCGATGATAATTTGATAACCGACACCCAGGTTGGTATGCAAATAAGCATTTTGCAAGGTTCGGCAAGCGGAAAAGAAGTTTATGCAGAAACACAAGAACCAACCACCAACACAAACGGATTGGTAAGTTTAGAAATAGGAACCGGAACAACAAGTGACGATTTTTCTGCTATAGATTGGGCAAACGGGTCCTATTTTATTAAAACCGAGACTGACCCTACAGGAGGCTCAAGTTATACCATTACAGGTACAAGCCAGCTGTTGAGCGTACCGTATGCTTTTCATGCAAAAACAGCTGAACCTGAAACTTACGAAATAGGAGACTTCGCCCATGGTGGCGTAGTTTTTTATGTTGAATCCTGCGGAACAAAAGGACTGGTAGTTGCCATCGAAGATCAAAGCACCGGTATCAAATGGAGAGGTGGAGGTGATAATTATTTTACAATGGCAAGTGGAGATGAAATATATGCCGGCAAGATGAATACCTCAATTATCATCTCTGTTCATTCAGCAAAAGATGATACTGACGAACACGCGGCATCGGTATGTGCTAATTACGACGGTGGTGGCTTTGGTGACTGGTACTTACCCTCAAAAGAAGAACTAAACCTGATATACCAGAATAAGACAACTATTGAAACTACTGCAACTTCGAATGGAGGCAGCGGTTTTGCTAATGACTACTATTATAGTTCTACCGAGGACGAGAGCTATAGCGACCGCGCCTGGTCACAGCACTTCGAAAATGGCAGCCAGGGCAGCGGCAAGAAGTACGGCACGAACTATGCGCGCGCTGTTCGGGCTTTTTAATCACAGTGAAACAGAAGATTGGCGTTCATTGGAGACAATCCGGCAACAGCATGAAACAGTAA
>CAYFRV010000212.1:0-5351 GCA_964345495.1 uncultured Bacteroidales bacterium
CTGTTTTTTATTATTTGGGTAATGTAAACCAAAATGTGGAGCCTTTTTCGTATTCAGATTCTACCCAAATTTTTCCACCTAGTTTTGTCAAGATGCTTTTTACAATGGATAATCCTAACCCGGTGCCTTTATATTGCCCTGCTTTTGTTTCCTCAACCTGTCTAAAGCGTTCAAAAATTTCGTTTTGTTTGTCATCGGGAATACCTATTCCTGTATCTTTAACAAAGAATAGCCATTCTTTCTGGTACCCTGGTTTGTAACCAAATTCAATTGTTCCCGTTTTTGTAAACTTTATAGCATTACCCAGCAAATTGTTGAGTATTTGTTTCAGGCGGTTTAGGTCGCAATAAATTTTGCTTTGATATTTTGGAAGAGCTTTGTGAACTGAGAATTTGATTGTTTTGTTTATGTGTTGATTTATTTGCATTTGGTGAAATAAATATAATTCATCAAGTAAATCGTTGATGTAGAAAAATTCTTCGCTTATAGTTAACTGGTTGGCCTCAATCTTTGAAATATCAATTATGTCATCAATGATTTGGAGTAAATTCAGAGACAGGGAATGAATGGTCTGAAGGTATTCTTTGGTTTCTTCTTCGGAAAAATTTTCCTCGGTAAGTAATTCAGAAAAACCGATAATTCCGTTCATGGGAGTTCTTATCTCATGGCTCATATTAGCCAGAAAAACGGACTTTAGCCTGTCGCTTTCCACTGCCTTTTCCTTGGTTTGCTCCAATATTTCTTTTTGTCCGGATAACAGTTCATTTTTTTCTTTAATTAATTTCTCGCTTTTTTTTCTTTCTGTAATATCACGAAAAAAGGCTTGCAATCTTCCATCTCCAACCTTTTTTGTATTCATTTCAATAAAAATAGTAGTACCTTCTTTTCTTCGTAAATTTCTTTCATTAGAAACTGTTTCACCTGCTAAAACAGCCCCGTAATCGAATGGATTCCTGTCAATTTCTTCCTTACTAAAAAAAAGATTTATTTTTTTCCCGATGAGTTCGTTTTTAGAATATCCGGTTAATTGACACATGCTCTCGTTGGCGTCAATAATGAAGCCTTTACCGTTGCCAATTAAGATTCCTTCTGCAGCTTGTTCAAAAAGCGCTTGATATTGTTCCTTGCTTTTTTTTATAAGTCTTTCTGCTTCCCTCTGCTTTTTTAAATAGCGCAATTGTTGGATGTAGAACACGAGTATGATGGCTAAAATAATCAATAACACCATAGGTCCGGTTTGTTTGAGAATCTCCCTAATCCAGTGTTTTATGGTTACATCCATACCGAGCATTGCAATTAGCTTGCCTGTTTTGTCTTCCTTAATCGGAATTAAGGCAGTCATCAATTTACCCCAGCGGTCTTCTACCGGACCTACTGTTTTTTCATGTAATGTTTCAAAAGTCTTTAGGTATTCTTCTGACACTTCTTTATAAGTTAACCCGGGTTTTGCGTAGTCTTTGGAATTAGGTGACCGGGAATCCACAAAAAAGTAAACCTCTCCCTTGTGGTTTTGCCCCATCAAATAAAGAAATTTACAATGAGGATATGCTTCCCTCATTTTTTTTAATTGATGCTTTATCCTTTGATAATTTAGATTTGATGTGTCTGATGGGGTTCCTGTAAGTTTGGCAAGCCGTGATTTGTTTATGCTATTTGCTGCTATCCTTGCCTTATCAAGCAATCCCTCTTTCATTTTTGACCCCACATTTTCGACCATATACAATGTCAGAAAACTTCCGAAAATGAGAATCAATACAGTTAAAATGAATGTGAACTTTTTGAAATTCACATTCCTGAGGAAAGCAAGCCTGCTCATATAATTGAAATTATCGGATTCAAAATATAGTTGGTGAATATACCGTGGTAATATAAGGCATTATTTTGATTAATTCAACCAATCAAAAAAAGTGGTATGCACTGCATAAACGCATACCACTTTTTAAAACAGACTAATAAACTTGAAACCCAAATCTACCAAAAAGGAAAAACTATCAACCCTGCTTAATATTGTTCAAAATCCTGATCAGAAGATTTTTCATTGTGCATTTTAAGGTCAACTCCTTCTTGTTTACCCTGAGCCATCTTGTTAGCTGGCTGAGTTGCTTTACCCTGTTTTTGGCCTTGAGCTTCGTTACCATTTCCGGGTTTAGTCTGGTTTTCTTTTGATGTTTGAAATTGTTGTTGAGTTTGTTGATTTAAATGTTCAAAATCGATTTGCTTTTGTTCTTTTGTTTGGAACTTTTCTTTGTCCTTTTCTTCAAGCCTGAAAAAACTAGTAACCTGTTTCAATTGCTCTGCCTGGCCGGATAACTCTTCGGCACTTGTTGCAAGTTCTTCAGAAGAAGACGCATTTTGCTGAGTTACTTGATTAAGTTGTTGTATGGCACTATTTACCTGGTCGGCTCCATTATTCATTTCACTACTTGCAGCAGTAATTTCCTGGACTAACCGGGAGGTTTTTTCTATTTCCGGAACAATTTCTTCCAGTTGTTTCCCGGCTTGCTTTGAAATATCCACGCCTGACTTTGACTTTTCATCGATTTCACTAGCTGCTTCTCCACTTCTTTCTGCAAGTTTTCTGACTTCAGCTGCAACTACTGCAAAACCTTTGCCGTGTTCTCCAGCCCTGGCGGCTTCAACAGCAGCATTTAATGCAAGAATATTGGTTTGGAAAGCAATGTCATTAATTATTGAAATCTTTTCTGCAATATCATTCATTGACGTTACAGACGTTTGTGTTGCCTCATTGCCTTTTTTAATGCTTTCAGCGGCTTTTTTTGATATCTTTTCTGTCTCTTGCGCATTATCTGTATTTTGTTGAATATTTGAAGTCATTTCTTCCATGGAGGAAGACACTTCTTCAGCAGACGATGCCTGTTCGCTTGCTCCCTGTGACATTTGCTGTGAACTTGAGCTGGTTTGTTGGCTTGCCGACGCTATATTGTCTGCTCCATTCTGAATATTTGCAACCACCTCTTTAAGTTTGTAAGACATGTCTCTCAGGGCCTTAGCTAATACACCGATTTCATCTTTTTGATCAACATCAACTGTAGCAGTTAGGTCCCCGTTGGATAACCTTTGGGCGAATTCCACGCCTTTGTTGATTGGATTGGCAATCGACCTGGCGAAAATTATAGATACCACAACAATAATTACGCCTACAATGAGTGCCACAATTAAAATTTCGTTTCCTAACCTTTGGACTGGTTCCATTACTTCTGCCTCATCTATTTCTGCCATCATTGCCCAGGTTACATCTCCAAATTGTACCGGAGTATATGCAGAATACACAGGATTTCCGTTATAATCTATAATCACCTCTGCATTTGTTTTTCCTGCCAGTGCTTCATTCACAGCTTTTGTATTCACCCCGTTTTCACTGACTGTACCGGCAAAAGAGGCTTCTACTGAATGCCCTTCCGGATCGAGATAAGAATTTGAACGCATTAATTTATCCGGCCCTACAAGATAGGTTTCTCCTGTTTTTCCCATTCCTGCTCGCTCTTGCATAATCTCGTTAATTGCATCAAGCGAAATTTGATATGCCAGCACTCCGATCTGATCCCCGTTATTGTTTTTTATCGGCCCCGAAACAAAAGCTGCAGGCTCATCTGAAACGTCATACCATGCAAAATCCGTAAGCCCGTATTCATTCTTTCCTTGTTTAAATGCTGCAGCCAGCGGGGAACCTGACAGGGATCCTGTCATAACATTCTTTCCAAGGTCACTCTCCTTTGCTACTGTGTAAACAACTTCTCCATCGTTTGATATGAAGAATAAATCATAATATTTGTATACATTGACATACGTTTCAAGTTTCGGCCCATGAAGATTTCCCCATTTTTTATATATGTTGCTGTTCATACCACTTGTGTCGTACGCATTGATGAACCTTTCTGCTGCCATTTCTACGGCTGTGTTAGCAGAATATACCCTGAGGTCTGCAATTCGTTCCTTAAAGAAGGAGTTAATCTGGTTTTTCTTTATTTCACGAATTGCTGTTAACTCATCTATGCTCTTTTTTTCAAGAGCGTCTTTGGATTGGGTGTATGAAATTGCTCCCAGTGCTGCTATGGCAGCTATTCCTATTGCTAAGAATACAATAATGAGTTTAGTTGAAATTTTAATGTCTTTCCATTTCATAAAATATAGATTTAAATTGATTTTTTTGTTGAAACCTTGCACTGCAACGTCTGTACAATTCTATAAGCCGCAGCTTTAGGAGTTAATTTGTTTCTTTTTGAACAGGATTCGATTGAGCTGTATCTGAAATTTCTGTTAATTCTTCTTCAGTAAGCACTTTCTGCATATCAAGAAGCATGATAAAGTTTTCATCTACTTTAGCCATTCCATAGATAAACGCTGACTTGTATTTGCTGCCTATACTCGGCGGAGGTTCAACCTGTTTTTCTTCGATTTCATGAACGGAAAGTACCTCGTCTACAATGGTCCCCAGATAGATTGTTTCTCCATCCATGTCAAGATCCATTACTATAATACAGGTGCTGTTCGTGTATCCTTTTTCGGGCATTCCGAATTTAATGCGAATATCAATGACCGGTAATACCGAACCCCTGAGGTTAATCACGCCTTTCATGTAATTTGGCGATTTGGGTACCTCTGTAATCTTAACCATTTTTAAAATATTCAGCACTTGTGAGACATGGATACCGTATTGTTCTTCACCTAATTTAAAGGTAAGATAGGAATAAGTGATATTTCCTTGTTGTTCCATTGAACCTCCTTGTTTTTAGCGTTCTGATTTTGAAATTATTAGACAAGTAAAGAAAATCACGAACGCTGCAACAGGGTATTTTTACCTGAATATTTTTTTAGGTGTTTTTACGTAGGTAGATAGTTATATTTTATTATTCACACATTTACAGTGAGTTATAAAATATGCCTAATAAAATGTTTTTATCTGATGAATTAATGATTATAGTTACTTTAACATTATTAGTTGTTCTTTTTCTTTAAACAAAAAAATGGGGGCCTTTTGTATTTAAGATTATACTTCGAAAAACCAACATAGGTATTATTACGTATGCGTATAACTACGAGGTGTTTTTTACGCAGGTAAATTCAAAAGATTAATGAAATGGATTTGTGTTGAAAGTTAAATTTAGCGGTTGGTTTAAGGGTTTTGAAGATATGTGGTTCTTAGTAACTTCGCTTTTGAGAAAAATAAAAAAGCAACTTTTTGGACGAGATAAATTTGTCTCTTCCCTCCCAATTGCCCCTCGGTCCCCTGAAGGGGATGCCCGCACACCCAAGTCTTTGGTCTTCTCTTAGCTAATTCTATTCATCATCTTTTGTCTTTATGTTGTTTATGAGGTTTTCATTGAATAAAC
>CAYFRV010000213.1:0-5350 GCA_964345495.1 uncultured Bacteroidales bacterium
TTAAAATTTCTATATTCGTAGCTTCGAAAATTTATAATCAAATATTTATATCATAAAAAGAACAAATCAATGGCTACATTAGAAAAAATAAGAAACAGAGCGGGTTTATTAATTGGAATTGTTATCGGCATGGCGCTCATAGCCTTTGTCTTGGGAGATTTATTTAAGCAGGGAGGTCAAGCCTTTCGTAGTAATCAACGTGAAGTTGCCGAAATAAGTGGTGAATCTATTGACTACAGAGATTTTCAAAAAGAAATAGAAAATCTTGTAAACATCAATAAGTTTTCTCAAAACCGAGCCACTCTGAGTGAGGAGAAAATGCAACAGATAAGAGAAGAAGTGTGGCAACGCCTGACAAGAAAATATGTTATGGCTGAGGAATATGAAGAGCTTGGAATTGATGTTAGTTCGGAAGAATTATGGGATATGGTTCAGGGAGAAAACATTCATCCTATGATTAAGCAGATTTTTTCTGACCCGGAAACCGGAGAGTTAAACACAATGGCCATTATTCGATTCCTTAAAACTTATGACCAGGGACAAAACAGACAAAGAAAAGCCTATTGGCTCTTTTTGGAAGATCAGATGGTTAAGGAACGAAAATTTAATAAATTTAACAATTTGGTTAACAAAAGTTTATATATAACAACTAAAGAGAGCGAAAAATTTTCAACCCTTAACTCAAAAAGGGTTGATATTAATTATATAGTTAAAAATCTCGGTGATATCCCAAACAGTGAGATTCAAATAGGTAATTCCGAGATGAAGGATTATTACAAAGCACACAAAGCAAACTACAAACAATCTGCATCAAGGGATATTGAGTATGTAACATTTGACATTGAGCCGACTCAAGAAGATCGGGAAAAAACAAGGAAATATATTGAAGACATAAAACAAGACTTTGCTGAAACAAATGGAGTAAAAGAATTTGTCAACTTAAACAGTGATATTCAGTTCAATAATAACTATCGCAAAAAAGAAGAACTTTCAGACAGTATTGCTGATTTTATGTTCTCTCAGGATATAGGCGCCATTTACGGTCCTTATTTTGAAAACAATATGTATAAAATTTCAAAATTGGCTGACATAAAAAGACTGCCTGATTCTGCAGAAATCCGCCAGATTTTAATTCAACCCAATAGACAAAAACAAAATATCCAAAAGTCTAAACAATTGGTTGACAGCCTAACTCAGGAAATAAAACAAGGAGCTGACTTTAGTAGAATTGCAGAAATACACTCAGACGATCAGGCAACAGCAACCGATGGAGGATATGTTGGATGGATTAAAAAAGGAGATTATAACGAAAGAGTTGTTGACTCTGCACTATTTTCTGAAACAGGAGCAGTAAAACAAGTTCAAACAAGAGAGGGATTTCGCATTATTAAAGTCCTTGAAAAAGGTCAAAAGACAAAGAAAGTACAGGTCGCAACAGTAGCAAGACGACTTGAGCCTAGCTCCAAAACCTATCAAAACGTCTATTCGAAAGCCAATAAATTTGTAAGCAATAACGACTCATACGATGAGTTCAGTGAAGCCCTGGAAAAGGAAGGATTAACAAAACGAATGGCAAACAACGTGCAACCTAATTCCAAAAATATTCCGGGATTAGAAAATCCGGATGAGTTAATCCGTGGTGCTTTTGATACAGAGAAAGGAAAATTGATATCTTCTAATGACAATGCAATATTTGAAATTAATGATCAATTTGTTATCGGCTTTGTAACTGAAGTGAGGGAAGAAGGAACGGCTCCTTTTGACCAGGTAGAAGAAGAAATCAAATTAAAGGTAAGGGAACAAAAGAAAGCAGAGCAAATTGCTAAGAACATGAATGAAAATCTTAGCGCAGCAAATTCTATGGAAGATATGGCAACAGAAATGGATCTGACAATTAAGCGGGCAAGCAATGTAAACTACAATGCGGTGCGTATACCCGGTATTGGTTCAGAACCTAAGATTGCGGGTGCAGCTGCAGCTCTTGAAGAAGGAAAATTGTCTTATCCAATTAAAGGAGAAAATGGTGTTTATATAATTGAAGTAACAAATATTACGAGACAAGATATTAGCCCAGAAATTTACAAACAAAGAGAGTTGCAACAGATGCAGCGCACTGCTGCTTATCGGGCTTATGAAGCATTAAAAGAAGCCGCTGATATAAAAGATAAACGCTACAGATTTTATTAAAGAGATATAAATTGTATCATATAAAAAGGATTAGGTCTGAGGCCTAATCCTTTTTTATGTTTATCCCGGTTAAAAATATACACTGAGTTTTAAGCATTCAAAAAACGTTTCAGTCGTTTAACGGCTTCTTCAATTTCTTCTTGTTCCCGTGCTATATTGAATCTAATATAATTCTTTTTAATAGAGGAAAAATGCTCACCGGGAATAACTGCTACTTGCTCTTTTTCATAGAGTTCCATGGCAAACTGAAAACCATCTTTCCACGATCCAGGCAATTTTGCCCATATAAAAAATCCTCCTTCAATTTCCGGAATATAAAAGTCCAGTTCCTCCAGAGATTTCTTCAATATCCCAAAACTGGTCTTCAACTTATTACGTAAATTTTCTATGTAATTGTTTCCCCAGTTATATCCTTTTATATAATCTTTAAGAGCCTCTTGCAACACAGAAGGTGCGCAAAGTCCTGTATAATCATGAATTGACTTTATAGCGGGCATGTGTTTGCTGCCGGCAATCAGGTAACCTATTCTCCATCCTGTAATTGAAAATATTTTTGAAAAACTGTTTACATAAAAAAGATGTTTGTTAAAATCTTCAATTGGATTGTAAGGTTTTTCTGAAAAATAAAGCTCTTGATAAACAGCATCGGCTATTACAAAAATATTCATTTCGCTGGCTATCTTTAATAGTTGTAAAACCTCTTCCTGCTTCCATATTTTACCAAGTGGATTACCGGGCGTATTAAGAAAAATAATTTTGGTATTTTTATTTTTGCAAACATCCCTTAATTTCTGAAAATCAACAAACCCACTTTCTGATAAAGGAAAAGATATAAATTCGTCCTTAAAAATTTCCGGCAATTTCTTATAACTCTCATAAACAGGTTCAAAAGCAAGAGCTGAGTATGGTTTATCCAGAATATTATTCAAATAAGTATACAAAAGTGAAACCGCTTCTGTTGCTCCATTTGTAACAAGAAAATCTTCTTTTCCAAATTTCTTGTACTTATCAACCAGTAAATCCAACAATTCATCATTCCCATTCCCCGGAGCATACTGATGTACACTCTTATGCGAAATCTTGCTTAAAATATCCAACAACTCCTCCGGAGGTGCAAAACCGGGCAGGCCCTGTGCCAGATTAATTCCTCCATAGCGCTTCACCTTATTACTCATGAAACTAATGTATGAACCTTCTGGTTTTTTATAATCTTTCATAAAGCTTCTATTTACCGGAGTTATCTAATTTTTTCCTTGATAATCCAAATTGTTCACGTTCCTCATTGCCAAAAGGTTCCGTGTGCACCATCACATCATAAGTTTCTTCAATATTTTCCCGTATATTATTTTCCACTTTCTTAGCAATCTGATGAGCATCACAAATTGAAATCTTCGGCTCAACTTCAATATCAAGAGCAATAACGTATTGATTGCCATGCTTTCTAAGACGAACCCGATGTGGATTGCTTGCACCTTCGACCTCTTCTACGGCATCAAATATGCGATAGTAAACAGAGGAGTCTTCAACGCCATCCATTAACTCAATATTGTTCTCCATAAAAATTGAGAATGCCTCTTTCATTATCCATATACTCACAGCCATAGCAATTATCAAATCGAAGACAGGCAGTTCCAGAATATAAGTAAAAAACAACCCGACAAGGACAGAAAGAGAAATCAGAATATCGTTCCGCATATTTTTCCCATTCGCCATAAGCATATTACTGTTAATCTTTTTGCCTTTCTTGTATTGATAAACAAATAACAAATATTTACCAACAATTGAAAAAACTGTGACATACAAGGCTATCATTGAAGGAAGCGCATGGGGTTCATTCTCTATAATCCGAATAAGTGTGGAGTAAAATAATTGTGCCCCAACAAAAAAGATTACAAAACTAAGCACTTTGGTAGCTATGGCTTCTGCCCGCTGATAGCCATAAGGATATTTATAATCCGGGGGTTTATTGATAATTCTTGAAGTATAAAAAGTAATCCCAAACGTTAAAATATCCGAAGAAGAATCTAGTCCGTCACTAATAACAGCAACACTTCCCGATATAATTCCTATGATAATTTTGACTATAGCCAGAATAGCATTCCCAATCATTCCGATGGTTGATGCTTTTCGAATTGTTTTTGCTCTTTCGTTCATGGGTTTCGGCTTCTTTGCAAGCAACGAAATTACTTCATTTTTTTATGACTGCAAAGAATTAGAAAAAGAGAACTAATTTAGTAAAGTGAAGGAGTGAAATGAGATGATTAAGTTAAATAAGGGGGCTTAATTAACTTAATCATCCTGTGCGAAAAATGTGAACAACCTAAATAATTATATTGAAGCTAAAAATTCTCTTTTTTAGATTACTAATATTTTATTTCTTTTTACGGTCAAAAAGAAGAGAATTAAAAATTAATTTATAGTTAGAAGGTACTGCTGCCCGAAATTGCGGATTAAAAGAAAACAGCACCATCTCTCCCTCTCCTTTTTTGATCCAGGCCATAGCCGGTTCTTCCTCCAAAAGCTCTGCTTCTTCTGCATATCCGCTTAACACAATATTTTCCTCAGAAAAACTGCCTAATACTCTCCTATCCATATCAAATATCGGTATTGATGTTTTAAAAACCGGATCTCCCCTGTAAAAAACTCCAATCTGTCCCGGCAAACCTTTTGTAAAGCTCATGTTTTCGTTTACATCAACACTCACAAGTGTTCCCGGACAATACAAACCTTTCTCTTTCAGTTTGTCTGAAATATTATCTACCGGAAGTTTAAACTGCTCTTTAGTATCTTTCTCATCTTCAATCTTTTGTTTTTTCATGAATAGCTCAGTTGATTTTCCCCATGAAATAATCTTTCCTCCATTATCAAAGTATTTCATTATATTCTTCTTTCCTTTCTTCCCCATTCCTTCAACATATTCCGGCGGATAATCACTCATTCGATAATATTTGTCGGATTCATACTCTCCTTTTAATAAAACAGATTTATGTGTATTCGGAAAAATAACAACATCAAAATCGGATAATTCATCCTGAGCAATCTCTCCTGGTCTGATAACCTCAAAAGGAATGAAATATTCATCAAACAAATACCTCGTCCAGCCTGCATCCATGTCATGAAGATATGTTTCGACCATTGCTATTTTTGGAATTTGTAATTTATT
>CAYFRV010000214.1:0-2685 GCA_964345495.1 uncultured Bacteroidales bacterium
TCTTCCGATTGAATCTGAATTGAGCCTCCATGTAGATGCATGATTTGTCTTGAAAAACTGAGACCGATACCTGAGCCTTCCTCTTTGGTGGTATAAAAAGGAATGAATATTTTATCCAGGTGATCAGCTGGAATGCCCTGTCCATTGTCCCGGATGCTTATTATCGCTTCTTCATTGGTTTCTTTTGCTTCCATGGTGATTTTTCCTTGACTATTGGAACGAACAGCTTCCATTGCATTCTTTATCAGATTTAAAAGCACTTGTTCAAGCATCTTTTCATCTCCTGTAATGGTTAATTGTTCCGGGTTAGTTTTAATTTCCACCTCAATATTTTCTTTATTTAATTGCTCTTTCATCAGATCTATTACATGCCGAAATAAGCTGGAAACCACTAGGTGGCTGAATGATGGTTCGGGAATTTTGGTCAGGCTTCTGTATTTTTCTATGAAATCGCTTAGCCCGGTGCTTCTTTTTCTGATTGTAGTTAAACCTTCTGAAAGCCTTGAAAATTCTTCTATTAGGGACTGATCAGTTTCAGAGGGTGGGTGTTTTAAATTTTGCACTATATTCAGAAGGTTCCCAGACATGATTCTTATCGGGCTAATCGAATTCATGATTTCATGCCTGAGTACCTGGATGAGCTTTTGCCAGGCTTCCACTTCGCTCCGGTTGATTTGTCTGCTGATATCCTGGAAAGAAAAAATACGTACGGGTTGGTTTTCCATTTTAATGGTAGTGGCTTTTATGGAAATAGTACTCAGTTCATTGTTTAAGAGGAGCTTTATAGCATTTTCGTCCTTGTCTTTCATTGTTAGCAAAAGATCCGGCAGGTCTTTGTGTACGCTTGCTAATTTGTGAAGATTGTTCAGAGCTTCCAGTTGAAACATATTTTTTAAGGCTTTATTTACCAGCTTAATTTCTTCCTTCTCATTAATGGCCAATAAGCCGATGTTTACATGTTCCACCGTATTCTGAAAAAACTGTCGTTCCAGTTCTTTTTCTTTGCGAATAAGTTTAAAATCGGTCATAATTTCGTTGAATCCTTTGTGAATCTCCTTAAGAAAGCGATCTTTGGATTTATATCCGAATAACAGACTGGAATCTTCATTTTTAACAGCATCTATAAATCGCTGTAGGTCTTTTTTTATTCCTGTAAGAAAATTGATTAACCAAATCGTTTCAATGAGCAGTGCTGCTGCAAGGCCAGTGGAAGTAGCTATCATAAACTCCTGTTGCAGTGACCAGGCCAAGGCTAATGAAGTCAGAACAATGAGTGTCACATTCAGAATAATACGTATGATGAAATTATTTAAGATCATATTTATTCATTTTTGCATATAAAGTGGAGCGGTTAATGCCTAGCTTTTCAGCAGTCAGACTTATATTTCCGCGGTGTTTTTGTAAAGCTTCTTCTATAATTCGTTTTTCGTTTTCCTCCAGGTTATAGGTTTCCGGGACAGATTGTCGTGAAAGATTTTTATCCGGTAGCAACAGCTCTGCCTTAATGGAAGGTTCTTCAGATAGAATAACAGCCTTCTCAACAGCATGCTGAAGTTCCCTAATATTCCCCGGCCAGTTGTGACGTTTGAGCTTTTCTGCTTCTTGCTTGTTAATGTGCAGCTGGTCTTTCTGGTATTTTTCCTTGAATTGCTCAAGAAAGAATTCGGCCATATCAGGAATATCTTCCGGCCTTTCACGGAGAGGCGGAATGTCAATCTGGATGGTGTTGATCCGGTAAAGCAGGTCTTCCCGGAATTGCTTGTTTTCCACCATGTCAAATAGCGGTTGGTTTGTTGCGGAAATAAGACGGATGTCAACAGGGATACTTTTATTTTCACCCATACGTGTGATAGTACGGGTTTGTAAAGCAGATAGCAGTTTAGACTGAAGATTTAGTGGTAGATTCCCTATTTCATCAAGAAAAAGAGTGCCTCCTGAGGCAATTTCAAAGCGGCCGGCCCTATCGGATTTGGCGTCTGTAAAAGCGCCTTTGCAATGCCCGAATAGTTCACTTTCAAAAAGATTAGCTGTGATGGCGCCCAGGTCAACATTTACAAAAATCTTATCTCGCCGGTTTGATTTGTTGTGTATCTCGCGGGCAATGACTTCCTTTCCTGTTCCGTTTTCACCGGTTAGCAAAATATTAGCATCGGTATTAGCTACTTTTTCCACTATTCGATATACTCGTTGCATAGCATCTGAGCTGCACAGGTACATTTGTTTTTCCCGGTTCGTTTCTTCTGTAAGGTGTTTTTGCTGATTTTTCAGATGTTTAATTTCCAGCTTTGATTGGCGCAGCTTATAGGCAGAAATGACTGTGGAGAGGATTTTTTCTTCATCCCAGGATTTTTGGATGAAATCCGCGGCGCCCTCTTTAAGCGATTTTACTGCTAATTCGACATCGCCATAAGCTGTAATAAACAATACGGATGTGTCCGGATCCATCTCGTGTATTTGATGCAGCCAGTATATACCTTCGTTTCCTGAGCTTACTCCGGCTTTAAAGTTCATGTCCAACAGGATAATGTCGAAACTTTGTTCGCGCAGAAGCGAGGGAAGGGTATTCGGATTGCTTTCCGTGTGTACTTGGTCAAAATATTGATCCAGGTACATTTTAAGAGCACTTAAAAGTTCCTTATTATCATCGACAATTAATATATTTCCGTTATATTTAGTCATTTGAAT
>CAYFRV010000214.1:2785-5336 GCA_964345495.1 uncultured Bacteroidales bacterium
AAATTGTAAGTATAAAGTAAACAGGTTTTGTTCAGAAAAGCAACAAGAGTGTTGGAATTTCCAACAGTTTTTTGATGTTTTTTATTGTTAATTTTTTGTAAGTCAGTTAATAAAATGTTTTGGCACTTGTTTTGAATCAATAGAAGAAAAACGAAGTCATGCTAAAGAATTATATTCATACAGCAATTAGAAGACTCTTACGGAATAAGAGCATTTCCCTGATAAATGTGTTGGGTTTAACTCTGGGACTCGCTGCTACATTTGTCTTATTTTTGTATGTTTTTCATGAACTGAGTTATGATAATTACCATGAAAACAAAAGTAGAATTTACAGGGTTATTCAGGAGAGTGAGAACCTGAACATGAAGATGGCTGGAGCGCCCTATCCGCTGGCTGATGTTCTTAAAAACGAATATCCTCAGATAACTAAAACCGCCAGGGTGTTTAACCTTTATCATACTCAGGTAGAAAAGCATAACAATTACATTAATGAAGAAGGATTTTTCTGTGCTGAAAACAGCCTTTTTGATATTCTTACAATCCCTGTACTTAGAGGGAACCCAAATAATCTGATTAAAAACCCGAATAGTGTAGTTCTGACAAAGTCGATGGCACAAAAATACTTTGGTGAAATATCCGGAGTGATTGGAAATGATTTGACAATAAAAAATGCCGGAGAGGAAATTGTGCTTACTGTTTCAGGCATTATTGAAGATTTTCCTGAGAACAGTACGTTTAAACCTGGTTTTATCGCTTCTATGAATTTGGCGCTTCAACAGATGCCCAAACTTATTACAAGCACGGATAAAACCGGGCAAAATGCTGATTTCTATAAAACCACATGGAAATACGGTTTCATTACCACCTATTTGCTGACTTCCACAAAATTTGAAAAAAATAGCTTTGCTGAAGAATTGAGAGCAGTGGAGGAGAAGTACCTACCTGATCCTGAAAATATCAATTTTCACCTTCAAAACCTGCAGGATATCTATTTTCATTCGGACGATATAAGCGCACAATCTTCTGTTACAGGTGATTTATCAGACGTCAGTATTTTTATGGCTGTGGGTTTTCTGATCCTTTTAATCGCGTGTATAAATTACATTCTTCTTAGCACTTCACAAACATTAGAGCGTTCCCGGGAAATCGGCATAAGAAAAATTACAGGCGCGGACGGAAAGTCCCTGTTTAACCAGGTATTGGTGGAATCTGCTCTTGTCACTCTCATAGCTTTTCCATTGGCGCTTATTTTGATTGAGCAGCTCAGACCATTGCTTCTGAATGTAATGGAAAAGGATTTCATAAAAAATTCTATGGGGCCGGCAGTCATTTTGGGTTTTGTAGCCATTCTTTTGTTAGTTATTTATTTGCCTGGCCTGTTTACAGTGCGTTATTTTTCAAAAATTAAGCCCGTTCATGTAATAAAAGGGGAAAAAATCCGTGGACTCAAAGACGGACGACTGAGAAAAACACTGATTTCTGTTCAGTTTATCATTTTCCTTACCCTGGTAAGTGTTTCATTAGGGATTTATAAGCAGATACAATACTCCAAAACGCATGACCTGGGATTTAATCCTGACAATATCCTGACTTTTGACATGAGTGGCACCCCTGCTCTGAAAAACAGTTTTGATGCTTTTAGAAATGAATTGACCGGACACAAAGAAATAAAAAATATTAGCGCCGGAATGTGGATTCCGCCTACAGAAAGCAGAATGTCGTTGTCTTTAAAGCCGGAAGGAAATTCAGATAAAAAAGTAAAAGTTGAAGCATTGTATGTTGACAAGGACTTTCTAAATACGTTAGATATCCGTTTGAAGAAGGGTAAAGCAATCAGTGCATTCGGAAATAATTTTGAAAAGAAGGTGCTCATTAATGAATCGGCAGTTAAAGAACTTGAGCTGGAAGAACCAATCGGGAAAAAATACTGGATGGGGGAGATTGTGGGGGTGATTGAGGATTTCCATTTTCATTCATTTCGTGAGCAAATCCCGCCTATGTTTATTATTGGCGGAAGGCATATGGTTCGGGAAGTACTTGTAAAAGTTGACGGAAATAATCTGTCGTCTGTAAAACAAATCATTCAAAATAATGTGGAAAAATATGCCGGCACTGCAAATATTTCTTTAAGTTTTCTGGATCAGAATTTCAAAACGTTGTATGAAAAGGAACGAAAATTAGCACTTTTGATAGCCCTCTTCGCAGGAATTGCCATTTTAATAGCTTCAATGGGCTTATTGGGATTAACTATTTTTACCATGAAAAAACGGACTAAGGAAATTGCTATTCGAAAAGTTAATGGAGCTACCGTGGGTAAGATTTTAAAACTGATTTCAGCAGGCTATATGAAGTTGATTTTGGTAGCGTTTGTTATTTCTGTCCCTATTGCTCATTATTTTCTCAATAAATGGCTTGAGGAATTTGCATACAAAACAGATATGTCCTTGTGGATTTATGGGATAGCCGTTACAATGGCTCTTATTATTACCACGCTGACAATTAGTTTTAAGGTAGTAAAAGAAGCAAACAGGAATCCTGTAGATTCGTTGAG
>CAYFRV010000215.1:0-1702 GCA_964345495.1 uncultured Bacteroidales bacterium
GAAATAAAAATCTATCCTGTACAATAGAAAAATGTCAGAACTTTTTTGTATTTTGTATTTATAAACAACAAAATATTTCCTATGCAAACAATATTAGGCTCGAGCGGCATAATAGGCACCCAACTGGCAAAAGAATTATCTGCTTATACCAATAAAATACGTCTTGTAAGCAGAAATCCACAAAAAGTTAATGATTCAGATGAGTTATTCAAAGCGGATCTAACCATTCCACACGAAGTAGAAAAATCAATAGAAGGATCTGACATTGTCTACTTAACCATCGGTTTACCTTACCGATATAACAAATGGAAACTTGACTGGCCGCCTGTTATGCAAAATGTAATCAATGCATGTAAATATTATAAAGCAAAACTGGTTTTCTTTGACAATGTATATATGTATGACCGCTACCATATTGGTCTCATGACAGAAGAAACGCCCGTAAGGCCAACTAGTAAAAAAGGAGAGATAAGAGCAAGAATTGCAAAAAATCTGTGGGATGAATTGGACCATGGTAAAATAGATGCATTAATAGCTCGTTCAGCCGACTTTATTGGCCCCAAAAACAGTATCCTTGTAGAGTTAGTTTACAATAACCTTCGTAAAGGCAAAAAAGCAGTATGGCTCGGAGACGCTCACAAAATTCATAATTTCACTAACACTACTGATGCAGCAAAAGGAACAGCCATTCTGGGGAACACTCCAGAGGCATATAACCAGATTTGGCACCTGCCTACTGATAAAACAAACATGACCGGAAAACTTTGGATAGATCTTTTTGCAAAAGAGATGAATAAAAAATCTAAATATCGTGAGATACCGTTATGGTTATTAGGTCCAATGGGTATTTTTAAACCAATTTTGAAAGAGATAAAAGAAATGGGTTATCAATATAACAGAGACTATTTCATTGATAGCAGTAAATTTGAGAATAAATTTGATTATACCCCTTTTACACCAACGGAATCAGTGAGAAATATAATAAAAACGCTACAATAATTATAAAATTAAAAAAATGATTAAAGATTTTGCTATTCAAATTGGAAAAGGGTTTGATAAGATTAAGCTCGGCATGAAAGAGCCTGAAATCAAAAAAATCCTGGGTGATCCCGAAGAAATTGATGAAATAACCTACCCCGATGGTGGAGAGTCAAAGACCTACATATATGAGCAACTTGGCTTTGACCTGACCTTTGAGTCAGACAATGAGAACCGTCTAAGTTACATTTCCTTTTTTGATGAGCATTTTCACATCATGGAAAAAATTAAAATAGGAACAAGTAAAGAAAAGATCAAAGAAATGGCCCGAAAAAAGGAATTCAGTGAACCTATTTTAGAGGATATGAGCGATGAAGAATTTCCTGACAATGAACTTATGTCATTTGACAGGGAGAATATTAACCTTTGGTTTACTCAGGAAATGCTCGATGAAATTCAAATAGGTCCAAAGTGGCAGGATGACGATACTCCAATCTGGCCTGAGTAGAATTGATATTAGATGATAGATGTTGGATTATGGATAGATGTTTGATGGTAGATGTTGGATTCATCTTTAACTTATTCCATAAGCATCAAATAAAAAAAATTAATCCCATCTTTCCTTTTTTAAGATGGAATTAATTTTATCATTTCAAAACAAATCAGACTAGAACAAACCTGTTATATTTCCTTCATTATCAACATCAATATCTTCTGCAGCAGG
>CAYFRV010000215.1:1802-5323 GCA_964345495.1 uncultured Bacteroidales bacterium
AATTTATTTTGGCAATTATCCGCAACAAATTTAATTTTCTTAGCCAAATCAACGGCACCTTCGCCACCTTTGCCCCAGACATCGGCAACAACAGCATCTACACCCTTTTCTTCAGCATATTGTTTGATATAACTCAGTTCTTCGTCTGTATCAGTGGCAAATTTATTAATTGAAATAACCGCACAAATATTAAAAGTCTGAATATTCTCAATGTGTTTTCCAAGATTCTCAACACCCTTTTTCAATGCTTCCATATTGGGCTCATTCACCTTATCCAGCGGCGCTCCTCCATGATATTTCAAAGCTCTGGCAGTAGCAACAAGCACCACAGCTTTAGGAGATAAGCCGGAATATCCACATTTTATATCGAAGAACTTCTCAGCTCCCAGATCAAAACCAAAACCAGCTTCAGTAACCACATAATCAGACATTGACATTCCTGCACGAGTAGCAATTACCGAATTCGTTCCCTGGGCAATGTTTGCAAAAGGACCTCCATGGATAATAGCGGGTGTACCTTCCAGGGTCTGAACTAAGTTAGGTTTAATAGCTTCTCTCATAAGAGCAGCCATAGCGCCGTGAGCATTTAAATCGCGTGCATATACGGGCTTTTTATCAAAAGTGTAACCAACAAAAATATTACCCAACTTTTCTTTTAAATGCTCAAAATCCTCAGCCAGGCATAAAATAGCCATTAATTCAGAAGCTGCGGTAATGTCAAATCCGGTTTCTCTTGGTACACCAAAAGTTCTTCCACCTAATCCTACGATACTTTTTCTCAATGCCCTGTCGTTCATGTCCATAACTCTTTTCCAGAGCACAGTTCGGGGGTCTATTAATATGGTTCGCTGTTGAATGGCATTGTCAATGAGAGCAGCCAGCAGATTATGGGCTTTTTCAATAGCTGAAAAATCACCGGTAAAATGCAGATTGATATCTTCCATCGGCAAGACTTGTGATAAACCGCCACCTGTAGCGCCTCCCTTAATTCCAAATACAGGACCAAGAGAGGGTTCTCTCAAAACGACAGAAGAATTCACCCCTATTTTGTTAAGTCCCTGAGATAATCCGATAGACATCGTTGTTTTACCTTCGCCGGCAGGAGTTGGAGAGATAGCAGAAACAAGGATCAGATTGCTCTTTTCTACTTTTTTATTATCAATGTAATTTAGAGGAATTTTAGCTTTATACTTACCATATAGTTCAAGGTCATCCTCTCTTATTCCTAAGATATTACCAATCTCAGAAATATGTTTCATTTTTGCTTCTTTGGCAATTTGAATGTCTGATTTCATAGGCTGTTTTTTTGTATTTTAGTCTTTAAATTGAATTCCATAAACGAAGATAATGAATTCTGCTACTATTGTAAAGTTTATTGAGCAAACACTAAAATATCCACATTTGTTCAACAAAAGCCAACCAATTATCAAGAATTACTCAGAATAATTGATAATGCAATTCATGAAACGTAATCAATTTCTATCTGCTTTTTTGGCAGGTTACTTAAATCTTCAGCAAGACTCGTAAAAATACTTACACACTACCATTCATAATTTTGTACGTTTATACCGTTACTTGACTATTTTAATATGAATAAAGGTTTTATGATTAATAACTTTAGTAGTAGAGACTAACTGCTAAAAAAGAATTGATTTCTTCATATTTTTTTTATATTTTTCATTCATACTGAAATACGGCGGCTATAATGAACACTGAAGAGATAAAAAAAAATTTAGCGAAGCTAAAGAGTATTCTCGGACAAAGATTAAATAATGCTGAATCAAATGAGCATAACGTTGAGGGGATCTCCAATGAAACAAAACAGATCCAAAAACACAAAAGCCTGGCCAATCAATTACCTGTCGGTATTTATAGAACCTCACCCGAAGGAAAATTTATCTATTTCAATCAAACGCTGGCTGATATGTTCGGTTACGAACCAAATGAGCTTTATTCTATAAATGTTACAGAATTATATGTTAATGACCAGGAACGAAAAGAAGAAATACAAGAATTACTAAATTCTCCAGATGGAATTCTCCAAAAAGAGTTAACACTGAAAACTAAACAAGGCAATACTATTATTGTGAATGACAGAATAAATGCATTAAAGGACGATAAGGACAATATCATTTATTTTGACGGGGTATTAGAAGATATTACAGAAAAAAAAGAAATTGAAGAAGCTCTAAAGGAAAGCGAATCAAAATTCAGGAGTCTGGCCCAAACTACTTCTACTGCTATTATGGTTTACCAAGGGAATAAATGGGTATATGCCAATCCAGCAGGAGAAAAAATTTCCGGATACAGCCTGGAAGAACTTAAACAAATGAATTACTGGGATTTTGTAGCACCTGAACATCAGGAGATGATTAAAAATCGTGGAAAAGAAAGGCAAAATTACCAGGATGCCCCTTCCGGCTACGAATTTAAAATTATAGATAAACAAGGAAACGAGAAATGGTTATATCTGGAAGGAAGCGTCATGGAGTATCAAGGCAAGCCTGCCGGACTTATATCAGTGATAGACATTACACAAATAAAAAACACGCAAGAAGAATTGCGCGAGAAAAATCAGGAGTTACAAGCCGCTGAGGAAGAACTTAAGGCAGCGAACAGTGCTTTAAGAGAAACAAATGCAAAACTGGAGGAACAAACAGAGGAACTCATAAAAGCGAAAGAAAAAGCGGAGGAAAGCGATCGCCTCAAAACGGCTTTTTTAGCAAACATGTCACATGAAATACGTACTCCTGTTAATGGAATTGTTGGGTTCACTCAATTATTGAAAGAAGAGGAAGAAGGCGAATATTCCAAAGAGGAAAAAATAGAATTTTACGAAATCATTGATAGTAATTCCAGGAAATTGCTTCAGCTTATAAATGACATTATAGATATTGCAAAAATAGAGGCAGATCAAGTAACTTTAAGGAATGAAACCTTTTCACTAAACAAATTAATGGATGAACTATATAAAACAACACAAAATGAACTTAAACAATACAATAAGCATCATATAAACCTTCGGGTAACTAAGAGTTTAAATAATAATGATGATTTAATTCACACCGATCAAACAAGACTAAAACAAATATTTTTCAACCTACTTAATAATGCAGTAAAATTTACAGAAGAAGGAGAAATCAGATTCGGTTATCAAAAAACTAAGGACAATTATTTCTTATTCTTTGTTGAGGACACAGGTATCGGCATAGCAAAAGAAAAACAAGAATTGGTATTTGATCAATTCAGGCAGGACACCGAGGAGCTCAAATCAAGCAAATTCGGTGGCACCGGACTTGGATTATCCATCTCTAAAAAACTAGTCGTATTATTAAATGGTAAAATTCACCTGGAATCATCGAAAGATGAAGGAACCAGGTTTTCATTCATTATTCCGGGAAGCAACTAACAAGTAGATTAGGCAAATTCAGAAGTAGAGGTAAAAATTATAATTAGCATCAGTTTTCTAATGAGTCAACAGTAGGCACTAAGCAGTAAGCAGCCAAGATATGCGGCATATA
>CAYFRV010000216.1:0-5315 GCA_964345495.1 uncultured Bacteroidales bacterium
TGCTTTGGAAGTTGTATTTGCCTTGAAAATAGTTGTTCAGGTAATCAAGGTAGTTGTCTTTATGAGGAACATGCCAGCAATTCATCGTTTTACTCCATCTTCTGCCCGGAATGCTCCGAATGTCAAAAATCATTTCCGTGTCGTAGCTAAAAATGAGTTTTATCCGGTAATCACCCCGGTGTTGTGTTTCTTCAGTGTAAATCGTTCTCTTCTTTTTCATGAAAAAATAAATGAAAGACTTTGGTAGCCAAAGCAATATTACAGTTTTAAAATTGTGCTTCTTAAAAATTTTTTAAAGTCTTCAGGAGCTCTTTTTTTAGGTTTGCACATAGCTCCGCTCCCTCACTTACATTTTTAAGTGAACATGGAGTGTATATCAAAAATGTAAATTTTTTCTTAACTGTCAAAGTCAAATGATATTTAAATTTTAAAATATTGAAAACTAATAGTAAAAAGTTGACTTTAAAAACCACTCATATATACTATACAGTTTAATACAGAAAAGGTCATGATATTTAAAAACGGATTTAATATAATAGAGAATAGTTGCATCATATACGTGAGTATTTCTTTGAAGGATATCCGGTAATTAATAATTTCTTGAGAAATTAAACCAACAAAATTTTTTATTGTTCTGGAATACAGTAATATAAATTCAATTTATTTGTTTTTTTGTGAATAATTCAGGCTATTTGGTGAACTCTCATTATCTTTATGCCCGAAACATCAAAATTTTTATGTCTTATTGCTAATAACCTCAGGACAAATGAAAAATAACTTTCCCACTCATGCGATGATTGGTAATGTTAGAATTGTTATTCAAAATTACAGCTAAATATAAGTTTGCTTTTTAGGGAAAAAGAAACAATCGGAATAGAATTAAATTCATTTTATAATTTAAAAAATGGAAAATAAAAAACACAATAAATCATTTGATGCCATGGAAACATTTACTCAAATGAGCAACCCTTTCCCCGGTTTACGACCTTTTCGAATGAATGAAAGTCATCTGTTTTTTGGAAGAAATAATCAGGTTAAGGAAGTTATTGAAAAGCTGACTTTAAATAAATTTGTTGGTATAGTTGGCAAATCAGGAATTGGTAAATCTTCTTTTGTTAATTGTGGTATTCTGCCAAAATTAGTAAATAATGAGGAGTTAACTACTGCAAACCAGGAGGTCATAAGTTTTCGCCCCGGAGCAAAACCTTTGCAAAAAATGCAGAAGGCTTTTGGAACACTAATGGAGTCAGGTAAATTTGTTAATGAAAAGAGGTTCTCGACATCAATTAATTCTTCTGATCATTTAAGTGAAATAGGGCAAAAATATTATGATTCATCAGGCAAAAGACTTTTAATTTATATTGATCAATTTGAAGAAATTTTTCGCTTTAACGAAGAAGGTGATAACCAAGAGATTGAAAGTTTTATAAGTTTGATCATTAATACAATAAGAAATACTGAAGCACCGATAAGTTTTATAATTACCATTCGTTCTGATTTTATTGGCGATTGCTCAAAATTCCCCGAATTTACCAAAGTGCTTAATAATAGTCAGTTTCTTATCCCTCAGATGACGAAAGAAGAAAAAAGGGAAGCAATAGTCGGTCCGATAAGAGTGATGGGTGGTAAAATTGAAGAGCCTCTGGTTGAAGAAATAATTCAGGATATAAATGACAGGCATGATCAGTTACCACTTATGCAGCACGCACTCATGCGCACATGGGATTACTGGCAATCTCAGGAATTAGGAAATTCAAGCATCACTTTTTCTTGTTATGAAAGAATCGGTGGGATGGAAAAAGCCCTTTCAGTACATGCTAATGAAATTTTCAATGAACTGGATAGTGAAAAGAAAAAAATTTGCGAACGGCTGTTTAAGAGCATAACAGAGAAAGGCGTGGAAGGAAGAAGCATCCGTCGTCCTGCGAGTATCAGGGAGATTGCACGAATTGCTAATGCCAAAATAACTGATGTTAAAGAAGTTGTAGAACATTTCAGAAAACCTGGCCGAACCATCCTAACACCTTCGGAAAATGTTGAATTAACAGAAGATACGATAGTAGATATATCCCATGAAAGTTTAATGCGAATCTGGGAGGTTTTGTCGGAATGGTTAGAAGAAGAACATGAAGCCATTAAAGAATATTTGCATATATCGGAAGCAGCAGAGATGCAACAGTTAGGGAAAGGAGGATTGTTGAAATCGCCGGAATTACAGGTCGCTCTTAACTGGAGAGAGGAAAATAAACCTACAAAAGAATGGGGAATACGGCATGATAAAGCTTATGACCGCACAATGCAATTCCTGGACTTCAGCGAAAAAAAGTTTTTGCAGGAACAGCGTCTTAAAGAAAAATTACAAAAACTCAGGCTCGTGATTTTTAAATCCATAGCCTTAGTTTTTGGAATAGGGGCCATTATTGCATTGGCTTTCTTCTTCTACGCGCAGCAACAAAGAAAAGAAGCAATTAAACAGCAAAGCCTGGCCAATGAGCAAAAAATTCTTGCAAATGAACAAGCCAAAAAAGCTCGGAAAAATGCGGAAGAAGCTTTAAGACAGAAGCAAATTGCAGAAAATCAAAAACAAAAAGCTATATGGAGCAGTAATGTTGCAGACGAACAGAAACAAAAGGCACTTGAACAGCGGGCACGTGCCGAGAAAGAAAGAGAATTTGCAATGGAACAAAAAGATAAGGCGACTTTTGCTCAACAAAAAGCCGAAGAACTTCGTTTGCTCTCTATTGCACGCTCTATGGCTGTGAAATCGGTACAAGAATCAGATAAAATAGTTAAAAGCCTTTCTGCACGGCAGGCATATAATTTGTATAAGGATAACGGCGGCAAAAAAATCGATCCCGATATTTATAATGCATTGTATTACGCCGTTAAAGAATTAAAAGGCGATAACTATAATAAGGCTAAAGCTCATTATGATAATGTCCGGACTATTATAGCAGCGGAAAATTCAAAATTCCTTTATTCAGCCGGTAGCGATGGACAAATTTTCAGATGGGAAAGGTCTGAAGGAAAATTCATTCCGCAGCTAATTGATCATGAAAAAGGCAAAGTGCATAAGACAATTGCACTAAGTAAAGATGGAAAAACCCTGGCAATTGGCGGTAATTATTCTTACATGAAATTAATTAATCTGGATGATTTGAGTAAAAGAAAAATAAATATACGTTCAGATAATTTACAATATCTTACTTTTTCCCCTGATGGAGAACGAGTGATTTATCTGGAGGATAACAAGCGGATAATGCAGTGGGATTTTAATGAATTAAAAGAAGTATTAACATCCGAATCGAAGATTACTTGTATTGACATAAACCCGAAAGGGCAATACCTGGCTGTCGGCAAAACCGGATGTAAAGTGTTGCTTGTTGATATGATAAATGGCGTGGAACTTGATTTGTTCAATCCGGAAAGTCAGGCGGATATTACTGCTTTAGAATTTAGCGATGATGGTGAAATGCTGGCTGTCGGTGATATGTCCGGCGTTGTGAGGCTGTTGGCTCCTTATTCAGGAAAAGTCCGATATACTTTATCCGGTCATCAGGCCATGGTGAATAATATTGCTTTTAGCCATGCAGGTGATAAACTGGCTACTGCAAGTTTCGACCACAGCGTTCGTATATGGTCTCTTAACAATCCTTATGAACAACCTGTCATTCTCAAAGATCATAACGATTGGGTTTGGTCTGTTGAATTTGACCAAAGCGATAAGTATTTGTTAGCAGGATGCAGAGACAAGTTAATCAGATCATGGATTCTTGATATCGATAAATTGGCTTCAATGATTTGTGAAGATGAGCAGGTGAATCGAAATTTTACAAAATCCGAGTGGGATAATTATGTGGCCGAAGATGTAGAATATGAATGTACTTGCGCGGAAAATCAGGAAGTGAAGCAGGAGAGTGAAAATAAGCAATTAGTAAAACAGTAATGTTTTTTTGAATTTTATAAAAATTAACCTAAAAATATATCCAAATGAAGTGTTTTGTCAGTTCAATTGCAATCAACGTTTTGTTATTTTTTTCAATATCAGTAAGCGGCCAGAATTTATGCGGGGAGAAACTAAAGCGGGCAGAAGAATTGTATGAATCTGGTCAAATTGATAAAGTAGAAGAGTTTATAAAGCCATGCCTTGAAAAAGGCTTTTCCAAAAACGAAAAAATAAGGGCTTATCGATTATTAACCTTATCTAATTTGTATTACAGTGAAGATGAGAAGGCTGTAGATGCCATGGATAATCTTCTGAATACGGAGCCGGAGTATAAAATCAAATCATCAGATCCTTCGGAGTTTGTTGCTTTATATGATGCTTTCCGCACTGACCCCGTAATTATTGCAGGTATCAAATCCAGTTTTGGCTTTTTTGAGATTTATAATACACGAAATTACAACGATATTAGTAGTTTTCATAATACTGCCACCTATAAACCGGCTAACTCTGCCAGCGTAGGTGTTAGTCTGGAATTTCCCGTTTTTTGGCAAATTTCATTGGTCAGCGAAGTGTATTATTCAATGTTTAATTATAAATACCAAAATAGGGTATTGGATTATTCAATGATTTCATATAGTGAAAACATTCAAAGTCTCGATATGCCAATAAGTATTCAATGGAATATTACAAAAACTGATTTTACACCCTATGTGAATTTGGGTGGTTCTTTTAATTATTTGATTTCCTCTCATGTTGATTTCACACGGAAAGATATAATTGATGAAACATCTCGCGAACCGGTAAATTCGCACCTTGATATAACCAATTCAAGGAATAAGAATAATTATGCGCTTTGTGCAGGAATAGGATTTCGCTGGAAAAATATTTTTGGCCGGGGGTATTTGAGTTTTGATATCCGGTATTCCAGGTATTTAATTAACAATGTTGAAGCAGTGGACAGGGCAGAAAACCCTGAACGTATTTATTCCTTTTTCAACACCGATAATTCGTTGAAATTTGAAAACACACAGATCTTAATTGGCTATAAGTTACCTGTTTACTTTCCTCGATACCAAAAATAACAAAATGCTGAATTCGTATAAGATTGTAACCAGGCAAAAACTTATAGAACTTCCGTTTTAGTTTGGGACATTCTGGGAAAATGAAAGTTTTGAAATTTACCTCTACTTCTGAATTTGCCTGGTTTTTTGCTGCTAAGATTAATAGACGGTAGATAATAGACGTATCATCTATCATCTACCATCGATCAACCTATGTCAGGGAAGGACAAAAGACAATCATCCACCATCTATTATCTAAAACCTACTTCAAATATTTTTCCGGATACATGTTTTTCCACAATTGTGGC
>CAYFRV010000217.1:0-1467 GCA_964345495.1 uncultured Bacteroidales bacterium
CGTTTCTATATGTTCTGAATGATACACAATAAAAGCACCCAAAACAGCCGGAAGACCTAAGTTTATAATCCAAAGACTGAAAACAGCTAACACTCCACTGCCGGGTTGAATTGTAAACATACCAAAGACGAAACCAGCTACACTTCCTCTCACTCCAAGTTCAACAAGCGATGATAGCGGCAAAAAAGTCATAATAAAGTATGTTAAGCCAATACCTGTAAAGGATTCTATAACCCCTGCTGATGGGTCAAATAATCGTATCAGCAAAAAGAATTGAAGAGAAAACGTCAGGTAACGTAGTATGCCAATTCCAAGAAGAAAGCTGATTTTACCAGGAGACTGAGAGGCAAGATGGTTAAAAATATGTGTATATTTCTTCAACCATGGTATTTGTTGCAGATATTTCACTGACAAAGACAAGTTAAAGGTAAAAAAAAGCATTATAAGTAGTAAAATGCCTGATAAAACCAACAATAACCAGATGTTATTCATTACAGGAGCTGAATAAAGAAAAATTAATGCCAATCCCGCAATTATACCGAAAAAAGCCGTTACGCTAGTCTGAATGACACTTCCCAGAGCAAACACCGAAATTCCCTTAAGCTGGTTATTCCGCTTCAGAAGAACAATTCGGCCACCTACTTCTCCTAGCCGTTTTGGAGTCAACAGACCTGCTGTTATACCAACCAAAACAGAATGCAAAGAATGCATCATTGCCATATTTTGAATACCGTTGGTAAGGGATTTCCATTTGATAGCTTCAAAGAGCCAGTTAAGAAACATAAGGCCGACAATAAGCAGAATAATTATGATATTCCCGGAATTAAGCAATTCATTTAGTTCATGCGTAGAGCTTAAATAAAATTCTTTGATATTATAAAAGACAACTGCAAAGGAAACAACAAGAATTGCTATCTTTATAAGTCTGCTAAGCCATTTTCTGTTCATTGAAAAAGTGTATAATGTATGACAAATATACAAAATATCGTAGCTTTCTGAAAACAAGAAAAAACGCGATATAAAAGTAGTTTTACTGCGCTTAGAAAATTGAAATGTTAATTTTTGGATTTATTTTCCGAAATTTACCAGCTAAATCAAAGAATTTATGTCTGTCAGACCCAAAAAACATTTAGGCCAGCATTTCTTATGGGATAAAAATATTGCACAAAAGATTGTAGCAGCTTTCAAAAATGCTCCCACGGATAGAGTTCTTGAAGTTGGACCCGGGAAAGGAGTTCTGACGCAGTACCTGCTTCCGTATTTTGGACAAAATCTTTTTGCTGTAGAAATAGACAAAGAATCTACAAAGTACCTTCTGGAGGAATACCCTGAACTAAAAGATTACTTAATTGAAGAGGATTTTCTAAAAATGGATTTCAAATCATTTACTGACAAACCTTTTTCGATTATCGGCAATTTTCCATACAACATATCCAGTCAGATATTCTTTAAAATACTTGAAAACAG
>CAYFRV010000217.1:1567-3070 GCA_964345495.1 uncultured Bacteroidales bacterium
ATCGCTTTGAAAAGCGACCAGAGCAACTATCCGTGCAGGATTTCATTGAGCTGGCCAATATGATAAAAAGGTAAAACACGCCTAAAAGAAAGTAATTATGAATTTTGAACTAACTAAGGAATTTTTAGACGAATTAAGAGAACGGATCGAAAACAAGGATGAATCCGGCGCATATAAAATGATCGAGGATCTTCATCCGGCTGATATTGCTGATATATATGATGAACTGAATATTGAGGAAGCCCGTTTTCTACATATTATGCTTGACGGCGAAAAAGCTGCAGATGTATTAATCGAGCTTGAAGAGGATGACCGTCGGCGTTTTCTGGAAGTACTCCCGGGCGATGTTATTGCCAAGCAGTTTATTGATAAACTCGACTCAGATGATGCTGCAGACGTATTGGGTGAACTCTCAGAGGATAAAAGAGAAGAAGTCCTATCATCTGTAGAAAACATGAAGCAAGCAGGCGACATTGCCGACCTGCTGAGCTATGATGAGAATTCAGCCGGTGGGTTGATGGCCAAAGAGCTTATCTCCGTTAATGAAAACTGGAACATAACCACCTGTCTGAAAGAATTGCGCAAGCAAGCAGAAGATATTGAGGCAATTTATTATGTTTACGTAATTGATGACAACAGCAAGCTTAAAGGTACACTTTCGTTAAAGAAACTCCTGCTTTCTCCCAGTACGGCCAGCATAAAAGACATACTCAACACCGACGTTATTTCAGTAAAGACCGACACCGATTCCGAAGAGGTGGCAAATATTATGGACAAATACGACCTTGTTGCCCTGCCGGTTGTTGATTCGCTTGGGCGATTAGTAGGACGTATCACCATTGATGACGTTGTAGATGTTATTCGTGAAGAGGCAGGCAGAGATTACCAGATGGTTTCAGGTATAACAGAAAAAGTAGAAGCTTCTGACAATGCTTTTGAACTCACACGTGCCCGAATTCCATGGTTGTTCATCGGATTGTTAGGCGGGATATTCGGTGCTATAGTGATTGGGTTTTACGAAAATGATCTGCATATTTATCCCGAAATGGCTTTCTTTATTCCTTTAATTGCTGCAATGGGTGGAAACGTAGGAGTACAGTCCTCGTCAATAATCGTACAGTCTTTGGCTTACGATTCACTTGGAGTAGAAAGTATTGGAAAAAAGCTACTTAAAGAACTGGGTGTAGCGTCTATAAATGGCATTATTCTGTCTTCGGTTATTTTTCTGTATAACTTCTTTTTTACAGATTCATTTGCCCTGACAATAACAGTCAGTACAGCGCTTTTTGCAGTGATCATCTTTGCATCGATTTTTGGAACGTTTATTCCTCTTTTAATGAACAAATTTAAAATAGACCCGGCATTAGCTACCGGGCCATTCATTACTACTGTAAATGACATCATGGGCCTGTTTATTTATCTGATGATTGGCAGAATGTTCTACGGAATATTGTGATTTGGTAATTTCCGAAGATAAGGATATAAATTTATTAGAATGCAGAA
>CAYFRV010000217.1:3170-5213 GCA_964345495.1 uncultured Bacteroidales bacterium
AGCTATTCTTTATTAACCAAATACTTATAAATTGCAGAAAAATCTTCATCTGCGTAACCAGAATTTTTGGCCTGTGCATAAATCTCTTTAATGACATTAACGGCCGGCAAAGCAACTTCTTGTTCATAAGCCGTTTCTGAGGCTAATTGAAGGTCCTTTTGCAGCCATTTTAGTGGAAATTCGGGGTCATAATTTTTTTGATCCATCTTTTCCCGTTTCGTAGTTATAAAAGGGGCTACAACCGGTGATCCCAATAAAGTATTAAAAAGTGTATCCTTATCAATTCCCAGAGATTCTCCCAGGGCCATTCCTTCGGAAAATGCATTCATTGCCTGTCCCAAAAGCAAATTAAATACCATTTTTAATGACGTTCCCTTTCCGTTCTCTCCTACATGGATATATTTTTTCCCCATTGTATCGAAAAATGGAGCACATTTGTTTACCAATTCTGTATCACCACCAACAAGAAAAATCAACTCGCCTTTCTCGGCCGGTTCTTTTGATCCGGCTACAGGTGCATCCAAAAACTGTATCCCATATTTCTTGCTTATTGAAGCCATTTTCTTAGTGAAAGAAGGATTCACCGTACTTGAGTCAACCCATATAGCTTCTGATTTAAGGCGTTTTAGAAATCCTTCCTCTCCGACAGCCAATTGCTCCACAACCGTAGGAGTTGAAAGCATTGTGAAAAGGATATCGACCTCTTCAGCCAATTGATCCGGTGATTCTTTCCATGATACATTTTTCTTCTTCAGTAAATCACCGGCTTTCTCTTTTGTTCTATTATATAATAGCAATTCATAACCGGCTTCAGCAAGATTTTTTGCCATGCGGCTACCCATTATTCCTAATCCTATAAATCCAACTTTCATAATTACCTCCTTTTAATTGGTTAATTACTTGTGCATTACATCCGCTTTTTTTACTTTTGCAATAATAATTGATTAAGGGAGAAGTGGCAGAGTGGCCGAATGCGGCGGTCTCGAAAACCGTTGCCCGGCAATCGCCGGGCCGGGGGTTCGAATCCCTCCTTCTCCGCTTTTAAGTGAGTGATTTATTCAGTATGCTCTCGTATCTCTCCATAATTAGCCATCGCAACGGCTGTAGTATCAACAAATTTATGTGAAAGCACCCATTGGACAGCGCCGGAAAAAGTAGAATGTTTCTTATTTTGAAAAGCATAAGGTCCTCCTGAACATGTTTTCATGGCTACAATTCCGGTGCCATTCTTATGAGCCCTTTTCATTTCTGTTACCAGAGCTTTTTGATCCCATGAAGTACTCCATCCGCTTTGAGAATGCTTAAATGCGCCAAAAGGATTAAACGGAACCATCGCCACATCAAAAAAATTATCCTTATTCGTTTCTTTAAGCATTTTAATATGGTTTGCATGGGAAGAAAAACCACAAGCCCTAATTGCTCCACGGTTCTTCATTCCTGTAAAAACCTGCCGGATTGTTTTATTCTGTAGCATTTCTTCGTTTCTGACACCATGAATTAACATAACATCAATGTAGTCAGTCTGTAGGGCAGAAAGGCTTTCTTTCAGGGAAGTTTCCATTTGAGCTTCAATATCTTCAGGGGTTGCCCTTCCCTCTTTCAAATCGATCTTCATCTTTGACTGAATAACGAATCTATCTCGTTTTCCCTTAAGTACTTTTCCAATCATAATTTCATTCTGGCCATTGGCATAAGCTCTCCCTGTATCAAGAAAAGTAATGCCTTTCTCTATTGCAGATTTGAGAACAGATGGTTCCTGAGTGCGCGGAGTTCCAAAGCCTAAAGAAGACACCTCAATTCCTGTGTTTCCCAACTCCCTTTTCTCAAAAGATAATTTCTTATCAGGAGTAAAACTGAAAACTTTGGGCATTAAACTAATACCTAAAATACTAAGTAGTGTTCTTGCAATAAAACTTTTCCTGCTGATCTTCATGAGGACAAAGATTAAATTGTGTCTCTCTTATGCCACTGTTAAACAAAAGGTATTGTCTTAATGTTTAACACCTCTTACAAACTAAAGTTCAATTTTAATGTTGTGCGGAA
>CAYFRV010000218.1:0-5212 GCA_964345495.1 uncultured Bacteroidales bacterium
AGGTACTTCTCTAGAGATGAACTATCTCTATTTGTAATGGACTTCGTAATCTTTAGTTGTCTCATCTCTGCTTATTAGTTTTCTTTAATTCCAACAATTATATCTATACTGTAACGAACAATTCTTAAGAGAAATTTTACAAAGTTGCAAAAAATTTCACTAAATTGCCAATCTTTTTTCACTCATTTTGAAAAGGATAGAAACGTTTTTAAGGTTTAAAAAAGTATAAATATTACGTGCTGGTTAATATTAAGTTATAGTTTTATTCAACTTATTTTAATATAATGACAAAAATCAGGTTATATGAGTCTCGAAAATAATCTTCAATATAAAATTGCATTAAGTTTAATTCCAAAAATTGGCCCCGTTTTAGCGAAAAGGTTAATAGCCTACACCGGCTCACCACAAGCTGTTTTCCGGGAAAGCAAGCAGAACCTGTTAAAAATACCGAATGTGGGAGAAAAGCTAGCCAAAAACATCATTTCAAAAGATTATTTAGAAAAAGCGGAAGCAGAGCTAAAATTTATTGAAAAATACAATATTCATACTTATTTTTTCACGGACAAGTCATATCCGGCACGTCTAAAAAACTGCGAAGACTCGCCCTTAATTTTCTATTCAAAAGGGAAAGTCGATTTTTCTCATGTGAAAACCCTTAGTGTTGTTGGAACGAGAAAACCCACAGAAAACGGGATTGATCTTTGCAAAAAGCTAATCAAAGACCTTGCTCAAACCAATGACCAATTATTAATTGTAAGCGGTCTGGCATATGGAATTGACATTTGTGCTCATACTACAGCACTCGAGGCAGGCCTGCAAACGATAGCAGTTTTAGGACACGGGTTAAACACGTTATATCCTGCAATCCACAGGAAGATTGCTGAAAAAATCGTTTCTCAGGGAGCTTTAGTAACAGAATTTAAAAGCAATACAAAGGCAATCGCAGGAAATTTTATAAGCAGAAACCGTATTATTGCAGGCATGGCTGACGCAACCGTAATCGTTGAATCCGGGGAGAAAGGAGGAGCATTAATTACTGCCGATATAGCTAATTCCTACAACCGGGACGTTTTTGCTTTTCCAGGAAGAGTGAATGACAAATATTCGAAAGGGTGCAATCATTTGATTAAATCAAATAAAGCCTCTTTAATAGAAAGCGCTTCAGACTTAGAGTATCTTATGGGATGGGAAATTCAAAAACAAAAACAACGCACCATTCAACGAAAATTGTTTCAGGAACTAACTCCAAAAGAAAAAGAAATTTTAGAAGTTCTAAAAACCCACGAAACTATCCCAATAGATCATATCTGTAACCAAATGCAACAAACAACCAGCCAAATATCTCCATTATTATTGGAACTTGAATTTAAAGGCCTTATCAAATCGCTTCCCGGAAAGCAATATAAAATTAAAAAAATCTGAAAAATGACCCAAGTCATGTTATGTTACACAACATAAACAGTTTAACACATCCAAAACTCCCAAAACATTAACAATTTGCTAATAATATTTATGTTATAGATTTTACCTTCAACCTATTCACAGCCAAAAAATGTTTTACAAAACAAAATTTTTACCTAAGTTTGTTAGTACAAGAAATTGAACTATTTGCTAACCCTAAAAACTAACCAACATGGATCCAAGAGTAAAACAATTTATGGCTGAAATTACTGCCAAAAACCCTAATGAATCGGAATTTCATCAAGCAGTTCAAGAAGTGGCTGAATCATTGATTCCCTTTATCGAAGAAAACCCAAAGTACAAACATGCAAAAATACTTGAACGTATTGCAGAACCCGAACGCGTTATAATGTTTCGTGTTCCATGGCTGGATGATAAAGGAGAAATTCAGATCAACAAAGCCTACAGAATAGAAATGAATAGCGCAATTGGACCTTACAAAGGAGGATTAAGATTTCACCCCACAGTTAATCTAAGTATTCTAAAATTCCTTGGTTTTGAACAAGTATTAAAAAACAGTTTAACAACACTGCCCATGGGTGGTGGTAAAGGAGGTTCAGATTTTGATCCAAAAGGTAAATCAGACAATGAAGTTATGCGTTTCTGCCAAAGCTTTATGACAGAATTATATCGGCATATCGGACCAAATACAGACATCCCTGCTGGCGACATTGGCGTAGGTGGACGCGAAGTAGGATTCCTGTTTGGCCAATACAAACGATTAAAAAATGAATTCACGGGAGTTCTTACAGGTAAAGGAATACAATACGGAGGAAGTCTTATCAGACCGGAAGCTACCGGATATGGTGCGGTGTATTTTGCCCAGGAAATGCTTAAAACCAGGGGCGAAGACATAAAAGGGAAAAAAGTAGCCGTATCAGGGTCTGGAAATGTTGCGCAATTTGCTACACAAAAGATTAATGAATTAGGTGGAAAAGTAACCACCCTTTCAGACTCCTCAGGCTTTATTCATGATCCAAATGGTATAGATGATGAGAAACTTGATTATGTAATGGAATTAAAGAACATAAAACGGGGCAGAATTAAAGAATACGCTGAGAAATTCGGTGTTGAATATCATGAAGGGAAACGACCATGGGTTACTGAGTGTGATATCGCCTTACCATGCGCAACCCAAAACGAAATTAACGAAGAAGAAGCAAAAAATCTAGTTGAGAATGGTTGTTTCTGTGTTTCTGAAGGGGCTAATATGCCATCAACGCCTGAAGCAATAGAAATGTTTCTGAAGAAAAAAATACTATTTGGCCCCGGCAAAGCAGCTAATGCAGGAGGAGTAGCCGTATCCGGCCTCGAAATGACACAAAACTCGATGAGATTACCATGGACAAGAGAAGAGGTCGACAAACAGCTCCATCAAATAATGATTGACATTCATAAGACATGCCAAAAATACGGACAGGAAAATGAAAACTACATCAATTATGTTAAAGGAGCTAACATTGGAGGCTTTGTAAAAGTAGCAGAAGCAATGCTCGCTCAAGGTGCAGTATAAAAACAACGAAAACTAACTTATTAAGGGGCTTTGCGGCCCCTTTTTTTATTTAAGATATTTTTGCAAGATTTGCAAGGCTAAAAAATTATAAACAGTAAATCATTAAAAAATCAAATAAAATCCTCCTTTTAATAATAAATTAGCTTCAAAACAGTTACAATACAACAGACTAATAATCATGGAACTCATTGACACACATTCGCATCTATACATGGAAAACTTCGCCGAAGATTTTAATGAAGTAGTAAGTCGACTTGGAGAAAACCAGGTAAAGAAGGTCTTTCTTCCAAGAATTGACTCAAGTTCCACAGATGCAATGTTTAAACTCGAAACGAATTATCCGGATATATTCTACCCAATGATGGGTCTGCATCCTACATCTGTTCAGGATAATTATATGGAAGAACTAAAATATGTTGAAGAATGGCTTAATAAGAGGGATTTTATTGCAATAGGGGAAATAGGTATTGATCTTTACTGGGACAACACCTATTACCAGCAACAGGCAAAGGCTTTCAGAAAACAAATAAAATGGGCGAAAGAACTCAATCTCCCAATTGTAATACATGCAAGAAATTCATTCGATGAAATATTTGAAATAGTAGACAATGAAAAAGATAAACATTTGACAGGAGTATTTCATAGTTTTTCCGGCACTTCAGAACAAGCCGAACATATAATCAACCTCGGATTTAAACTCGGAATAAACGGAATTGTTACTTTCAAAAATTCTAAATTAGATGATGTTGTAAAACAAATTGATATTAATCATTTGGTGTTAGAAACAGATGCCCCATTTTTAGCTCCTGAACCCAAAAGAGGTAAAAGAAACGAAAGCTCCTATGTATTGCATATTGCAGAAAAAATTGCACAGATAAAAGGACTAAGTGTGGAAGAAGTAGGAAAGATCACAACCCAAAACGCACAGGAGTTATTTAATATAAATTCGGATGAATAAAGAAACCAACATACTGATCATCTATACCGGAGGAACCATAGGGATGGTAAAAAACCCTGTTAGTGGCAGCCTATCTCCTTTTGACTTCTCCCATATCATTGATCAGGTTCCTGAATTAAAAAGCTTCGGGTACAATATTGAAACCATTACTTTCTCGCCGCTTATTGACTCATCAGATGTAACACCTGATTTCTGGATAAAACTAGCCAATACCATAAATGAGAACTATTCAAATTACGATGGATTCCTGGTATTGCATGGCACAGATACAATGGCCTATACTGCTTCAGCCTTAAGCTTTTTATTAGAAAACCTTCAAAAACCAGTGATTTTCACCGGTTCCCAATTGCCAATAGGTACATTAAGGACAGACGGAAAAGAAAATTTAATCACAGCAATAGAAATAGCTGCAACAAAAAAAGAAGGACAACCTTTAGTACCCGAAGTAGCCATTTATTTTGAAAACAAATTATATAGGGGAAACCGAACCACAAAGGTAAGTTCCGAACACTTCAATGCATTTGCATCACCTAATTACCCGGACTTAGCAGAAATAGGAATTAATATCAGATATAAGAATTCAGCAATCAATTATCCAACGAAAACACGAACATTAAAAATCTATGATAAAATTGACTCAAGAATTGGCATTATCAGGTTTTTCCCGGGATTAGACAGAGATATTGTAGAATTTATGACCAAATCAAAAAAGATAAAAGGTATAATATTAGAAACTTATGGAGCAGGAAATGCACCTGCAAGCGAATGGCTGATTCGCGCATTAGAAAATGCTGTAAAACATAACAAGATCGTACTTAACATAACACAATGCATGGCAGGTCAGGTAGATATGTCTAAATATGAAAATGGCAAAAGACTTCTAAATGCAGGAGTTATCAACGGGTATGACATGACGACAGAAGCTGCACTAACAAAATCAATGTTTTTACTGGGGCAGTCTTCTGACTATGAATGGATAAAAAAAACACTAAACAAACCTATAAGGGGAGAAATTACTATTTAATATTTATTGAATCATATTTTTTTGTAATTTGTGCCGCAAAATTATGGTGAAAAAGATACCGGGAGAAATGGCCGAGCGGCCGAAGGCGCACGCCTGGAAAGCGTGTTGACGCCACAAGCGTCACGAGGGTTCGAATCCCTCTTTCTCCGCCGTTTTTTTTCTAACAAAGATTTATTATTTTTATAAACATTAATCAAACAAAAAACAGTAGACAAACCATGAAAAGATTATTCACAACAATCGCAGTAATCGGACT
>CAYFRV010000219.1:0-5180 GCA_964345495.1 uncultured Bacteroidales bacterium
AAATAAAAGCCGACAATTAAACAATGTAACAATAGAACAATATTACAGTGAACAAAAAAAGGCTTTACATAACAATGCAAAGCCTTTTTTCCAATGAATTAAACTTATATACGCTTATAGTTTCTTAACATTTACCGCATATAATCCTTTTTCGCCTTCTTTGGCTTCAAAAGATACTTCATCATTTTCCTGAATCTTATCAACGAGATCTGATGCGTGTACAAAGTACTCATTGTCTGATTCTGAATCTTTAATGAAACCGAAATTTTTGACTTCATTAAAAAACTTTACTGTTCCTTCTTTCATAATGTAATTTAATTAAAATATTCTACTACAAATGTAAGGTCTTCAATGCAACACACAAATTTTTTTGAAACTTTTTTTAATTAAATCATCCAAATTCCGCTTTACAAGCGGAAAAAATAATTATACAGATTTTTAATTTTTACTTTTAATACGAAATCATTTATTCTTTGAAATAATCGGGATGTTTATCCTCATGATCCGTCTGTTTCTGAAAAGCATTAGCCAGCTCCAGCAAAGAACCTTCTTCATAAAGATTTCCGATGATACTTATACTTGTCGGATGGCCTTTGCTGTCAAAGCCGTTCGGAATAACCACACAGGGATGGCCGGTTAGATTTGTCATGAGTAGCTGTCTCCCCCCATAGCTTGGAGTTACAATTGCATCATATTCCCGGAATAGTTTATTTATCTCATCCATAAGCAAAGTCCGTATGCGGTTAGCTTTAATATACTCTACAGCCGGAATGAATCTTGCTGCACGGAATACATTTGGCCACGCATTTTTCAACTGCCTTGTAAGCTCATCATCTTCTCCTGTTCGCGTTAACTTATCAAAAGCTGCAGCTGCTTCTGCATCCAGAATAAAACTTAAAGAAGCAACCGGAATATTATCAGGCAATGAAACTGTTTCCAGGTTAACTCCCATTTCTCTAAGCTTATTTAACGCAATGCTATCGTTTTTATGGGCTCTGTAATCTTCTTCAAAAAAATCTTTGAAATAGCCAACTTTTAAATTTTCAATATCCCTGGAAGCATCAAAATTAAAAGGATAGTCTTTTACGGTCAGGTCAATATCATCTTTGCCTTTTATCTTCTCAAACACCATTGCGCTGCCTTTTGCTGTGCGGCAAATAGGGCCAATTTTATCCATCGTCCAGCTCAATGCCATAGCTCCGGCACGGCTAACCCGGCCAAAAGTTGGACGCAAGCCTGAAGCTCCACAACGGGTCGAAGGAGAAACTATGGAACCGTAGGTTTCTGTTCCCAATGAAAACCCAACAAGACCTGCTACAGTTGCCGAAGCAGCACCGGCAGAAGAACCGCTGGACCCCTGCTCCAGATCCCAGGGATTCTTTGTTACTCCGCCATACCAAACATCGCCCCATGCCAAAGCGCCCATGGAAAGCTTCGCAACCAGAACGGCACCGGCTTCTTCCAGTTTTTTGTAAACAGTTGCGTTGCCTTCTAATTCCTGATTTTTATATGGTGCGGCGCCCCATGTAGTTTTATAGCCTTCAACTTTTAACAAATCCTTTAATCCATAAGGTATCCCATGCAAAGGACCTCGATAATTTCCTGCTGCAATTTCTCTGTCTGCTTTTTGGGCTTGTTTGATAGCCAAATCTTCGGTCAAAGTAATCACACATTTTAACGTGTCGCCATATTTCTTCAAACGATCCAGATAGAGTCTTGTCAGTTCTTCAGAAGTTATTTTCTCTGACCGAATAAGCGAAGCCAGCTCCGGAACAGAATAAAACGCAAGTTGGCTTTTATTATCCGGAAGTTGCACATTTTGCGGCAACTCCCAATTGATTTCTTTTTGTTCTTTCTGAACCTCCATCCATCCGGGAACCGGCTCGAATTTAAAGGCCGGGGCAACTGAATTTTTTATATCCACTTCCCTGTTTTTTTCGTAACTCTGAAGAAAGTTATTGACATTTTCGAGCAGAGAATCACGCTCTGCATCATCAAAATTCAACCCCGTAAGCTTCTCGGCATTAACAATTGCCGCTTTGTCCACACCTTCTTTTTTACTCTGCGACTCCTGGCAATAAATAAAGTCTGACATGAACAACATTAGAATAAGTAAGAATGTAAAATTTTTCATTAGAATAGGTTTTTATGGTTATTGTGCTTATTTTGATTGTTTTACAGATTAAATTGCAAGACAGTATTAATTTGATAATGTATTATCGTATCTTTAATTTTAAAAATATGTATTTTTTTAGAAATATAAAAAACTCAACATTTTTCATCTTACCAATCTATTGTTTATTTTTGATGTAATAAAATCTTTATAAAAAATACTTATGCCAACATTTACCGACCAATTAGGAAAAAACATCCAAATTGACAGTCCCCCGGAGAGAATTGTTTCTTTGGTACCCAGTATTACGGAACTATTTTTTGAACTCGGCCTTGAAAATTTATTATACGGAAGAACAAAGTTCTGTATTTATCCAAAAGACCGGGTAAAGAAGGTTGAAACAATCGGGGGAGTCATGGGTCTTGATTATCACAAGATCCAGAAAATCCAACCTGACCTTGTTATTGGCTCTAAAGAAGAAAACGGAATGAATGAAATTGATGAGATCAATAAAGAATACCCGGTTTGGGTAAGCAATGTAACCAATTTAGAAGAAGCAACAGAGATGATTCGCTCTATTGGAGAAATATGCCATGTTTCAGAAAAAGCGGAAAATTTAACAGAAAAAATAAGAAAAGAGTTTGAAACATTAAATGAAATTCCCGAAGGCGTCATCAAAGCAGCTTATCTGGTATGGAAAAACCCGCTTTACACGATAAACGAAAACACTTTCATACATGACATGCTTCGAAGGAGCGGAATAGAAAATGTTTTTGCTGATAAAGCAGAGGCCTATCCTAAGATTCAGGAAAAAGAAATCAAAGACAGAAAACCGGATTATATCTTCCTGCCTTCTGAACCATACAATTTCACAGAAAAGGAGGCAAAGGAATTCAGAAAAAAGTTTCCTGATTCTGAGGTCAGACAGGTAAATGGAGAATATTTTTCATGGTATGGTTCGCATTTATTAAATGCTCCTTCATATTTCAGACAAATATTATAAGTTTGTCCCCTAATTTTAAATAAAAAGACCCAAAAACCATATACTAATGAAAAAAGCTGTATTTCCAGGTTCGTTTGACCCTTTCACCATAGGCCATGAGTCGATTCTCAGAAGAGCAATTCCGTTATTTGACGAAATTATAATAGCAGTGGGTTACAATGTCAATAAAAAAGGATATTTTTCGTTGGAAGACAGAAAACGTTGGATAGAGAATGTATTTTACGACGAACCCAAAATTAAAGTGGATCACTTTGAAGGACTAACCATAAATTACTGTAAAGAAGCCGGTGCGGGTTATTTGCTTCGCGGATTAAGAACATCTGCGGACTTTGAATATGAAAGAGCCATAGCACAAGTAAATAAAGCAATGTATGAAGGAATTGAAACGGTCTTTCTTCTGACTATGCCCGAACACACGCCGGTTACTTCGACAATTGTAAGGGATATTATACGAAATGGCGGAGATGCCAGCAAATTTCTACCAAAAGGAATGGACATTCATGAAAATAAAAACGAATAGAATTTTTCAGGCTTCACTTATATTTACAATTTTCTTTTTCTTTTCTTTTCATTTTACGAATGCCCAAACTGTAGTATTAAAAGGAAATGAACCTGACTACAAGGGTGATGAAATTACATTTTATACACTCAGTGATCTAATCTCTCAACAGGAAAAAGAATTAAGCTCTACTGTGGTGCAAGAAGATGGAAATTTTAAATGTACTTTTGCTTTAAATCATACACGCAAAATATTTGCAGAGCTGGGTGTCTACAAAGCTTATTTATATGTGGAACCCGGAAAAGAATATAGTATAGCCCTGCCTCCTAAACAAGAAAAGGACAAGGCGCAAAAACTCAACCCTTACTTTGAACATTATCCTTTTCATATTGGAATTAAAAATGAAGAGGAAAAAAACCTAAATGCACACATTTACAGGTTATTTGAACAGTACAATCACTTCTTTAATAAAAATGCCAAAAAGTTAGATAATAGCAGCTTTCAAAAAGACTCTATTTTAAATCAACTGAACAACATCCCCGATTTTGATCATCCTTTCTTTCATGTGCTCAAAAAATACAAAATTGAAGGGGTAAAACTCAAATTAAAAGGCAGTTCTTTTAACCGGAAAGAGCAATTATTCAATGATTCATCTATCTTTTACTACAACCCCTCTTATATTGAAACTTTCAACACAACATTTCAGGATTACTTCAAAGATTTTGCAGCCGATTATGGGTTTTCAGTTCACAGAGAAATAAAAAACGAAAAGAATATTCACCGAATCGATTCGATAGTTAAAAAGGACAAGCTTTTAGAGAACAATCCGCAATTAAGAGAGTTGGTTATATTAAAAGGCCTCCATGATTTGTTCTATTCCGGCAACCTCCCGAACAAAGATGTTATAGCAACAATTGATTCATTTAAAACATGGACAGAGAATCAAACACATAAAGAAATCGCATCAAATATAAGTGATAAGATCACCCAACTGCTCAAGGGTTATGAAGCTCCGGATTTCTGCCTCTATGATGCAGACAGCAACAAAGTATGCCTGGATGATATGAAAGGTGAATATATCTATCTTGGATTCTGTAACAGGCTAAATTATAGCTGCCGAAAACATTATAAGATTTTAAAAAATCTGCATAAAAAGCACAAGCAGCACTTCAGAATAGTAATCGTCTCAACAGCAGAATCTTTTGAGGATATGAAAGCATTTAAAGAAGAAAAAGGATATGCCTGGACATTTCTGCACTACGGTAACAACCAAAAACTTCTGAAAAAGTATAATATCAAAACCATGCCCACCTACTATTTTATTAATTCTGAAGGAAAATTAAAATTGTCACCGGCTCCGGGTCCTGATGAGGATATCGAACAAAGAATTTATAACATCCTAAAAAGAAATGGAGATTTTAGACCGGAGAAAAAGAAGAATCAATTGGATTTCTAGCCGGAATTGGCAATTCAGAAGTAGAGATAATTTCTAACATTATCATCAGTTTTTTAATAAGTCGGCACTTGCAGTAAGAAAAAGCGATAATGTGATAATGCGATGAAGC
>CAYFRV010000220.1:0-5161 GCA_964345495.1 uncultured Bacteroidales bacterium
TATTTCCAAAATCCAAGGACAGATTCCTGTGCCTTAACTTTGTCTTTAAGTTTTATGTTTAACTTAGTATTTAAGGGAAGGAAAACATCAACTCTTGAGCCAAATTTGATGATACCGAGTTGTTCGGCTTGCTTTATGGTTTTATCAATGTTTGCATAAGTTATAATTCTTCGCGCTACAGCGCCGGCTATCTGGCGTATCATAACAGCCTGTTCTTTTGTTTTTTCAACCACTATTGAAGTTCTTTCATTCTCCAGGGAAGATTTAGGATGTTTGGCCAATAAATATTTCCCGGGGTGGTACTTAAAGTATTTTATATTTCCGCTTATTGGGTGCCAGTTAACATGTACGTTCCAGATAGACATGAAAATGGAAATCTGAATTCTTTTATCCTGGAAGTATTCATCTTCAGATGTTTCTTCTATAGCGACAATTTTTCCATCCGCAGGGCATAAAATGGCATTTTCATCTAATAATAAATTCCTGTTGGGTACTCTGAAAAAACGTATAACAAAGAACAATATCAGCAGCGACACTGATGAAACGCTCCAGGCAACATGTTTGTCAGTATTTATTAGTAGGACCAGAATGTTGACCCCTAACAGGAATAATAAAAAATTACGTATTACTTTATGTCCTTCTTTGTGTATTTTCATTCTTATGTGTTAAGCTTTTATAGAGACAAAGTTAACAAAAAACTTTGAAAACTCAGGATATTTTTATCCTCTATCCTATTTATATAACTATCCATTTTCTTTTTAAGTATTTTTACCTAAATAAAAAAAATGAGATAGAAAAACGAAAGTGGAATCGCGAAAAGTGCAGCGTCAAATCGGTCTAATAGTCCTCCGTGACCTGGGAGTAGTGTTCCTGAGTCTTTTTTTCCAGCTTTTCTTTTTAATGAAGATTCAAACAGATCTCCAAGGTTAGCAGCTACCGCAATTAATATTCCCAGGCCTCCTGCTTCTATTATGCTGAGCGGAATGAAGAAAATTGAAAGCCCAGTGCTGATTATGCAGCTAAAAACAAGACCCGCAAGAGTTCCTTCCCATGATTTTTGTGGAGAGATACGTTTCATTAACTTATGTCTTCCGGTTTTTCTCCCTATTAAATAAGCCATTGTGTCATTCAGCCAAATGATAATAAAAATGCTAAGGATAAGTTCGAATTGATAAAGAATCCCATTGCCGGTTATTTTGTTGAACACCAGGTAATTGGCTGTAGACAGGGATCCTGCAATGTATATGACTCCTATGAAATAAAGAAAAGCATTTACCGGATTTGCTTGCTTGTTGAAAAGCTCTGCAATGGCAAATACGAAAAAGCCCGAAAATATAAGAAGAAACCATGTTGCCGGTATAACATTTTTAGAGTGAAAGAATGAAATGGCAAAAGTAAGAAGAGCAAAAAAGAGACCTATCCATTTTTGAGGACTATTATTGTTTAGATTATTGAGCGTATAAAACTCCCATAAGCTACCTGAAATTATTAAAGAAAACAATATAAAGAAACTGATTTGGCCGAGCCATAAAGCCCCGGCCACAATCAGTACAAATAAAATACCTGTAAGCGTTCTTGTTTTGAATTTATTCAATTGAGCTAATTCTTATTGTCCTCTCCTGATGATGTATTATCCTTAGATGACTTGTTAATGGATTGGTTTGTTGGTTGATTTGTTTTCTGTTCAGGATTTTGCTCTCCTTTCTCTGATTGATCTTTGTCCTCTCCATTATCATTTTGTTTTGTTTCTTCCTTGCTTTCTCCTGCTTGTTTCTCCTGTTTTTCTTCTTTCTTTTTCTCTTCCTGTCCTTTATCTTTAGGTTTCACATGTTCATCGTGGATTTTTTTTACTTTTTTGCTCTCTTTGATGATTTTTTGCTTTTTTTCATCGCCCAGTTCCTTCTTGCCAAGTATTTTTTCAAGGTCTTCCGCGAAAATGATTTCTTCTTCAAGGAGCAGTTCTGCTAATTGTTTCAGCTCTTCTTTGTGCTCTTTTAAGATATTGTAAGCTTTTTCATAAGCTTGTTCCACAATATCTTTCACTTCTTTGTCAATGAGCTCTGCCGTTTTTTCGCTATAAGGTTTAGTAAAGGTATAATCGCTTTGACCTGTAGAATCATAGTAGCTTAGGTTTCCTATTTTTTCGCTCATGCCAAAATAAGCCACCATTGCGTAAGCCTGTTTGGTGATTTTTTCCAGGTCATTCAGCGCCCCTGTGGATATTTTATCGAATATCAGATGTTCTGCTGCTCTTCCTCCCAGGGCTGCACTCATTTCGTCCAGAATTTGATCAGTTGTTGTCAGGTTTCTTTCTTCAGGAAGATACCAGGCAGAGCCAAGTGCTTTTCCCCGTGGTACGATAGTAACTTTTACCAGCGGACTTGCATTTTCAAGCAACCAGCTTACTATTGCGTGACCTGATTCGTGAAATGCAATTGCACGTTTTTCTTCCTGGGTAATGAGTTTTGTACGCCGCTCAAGACCAGCGATAATTCTATCTACTGCATCTAAGAAATCATCCTTGTCAATAGTTTTTTTATCTTTTCTTGCTCCAATCAGGGCAGCCTCATTACATACATTGGCAATGTCTGCACCCGAAAATCCGGGGGTTTGCTTAGCCAGAAATTCCACATCCACATCTTCGGAAATTTTCAGTGGCTTCAGGTGTACATTAAAAATATCTTTTCGTTCATTCAGGTCAGGAAGGTCTGCATGAATCTGCCGGTCAAATCTTCCTGCACGAAGCAGTGCTTTATCGAGCATGTCTGCCCTGTTGGTTGCTGCAATCAGAATGATACCTATATTGTTGCTGAAGCCGTCCATCTCCGCCAGGAGTTGATTCAGGGTGTTCTCCCTTTCATCATTGGAGCCCATGCTTGGGTTTTTTCCTCTTGCCCGGCCGATGGCATCAATTTCATCGATAAATATTATACAAGGGGCTTTTTCTTTGGCTTGTTTAAAAAGATCTCTGACCCTCGATGCTCCAACCCCGACAAACATTTCAACAAAGTCTGATCCGGAAATGGAGAAAAACGGAACACTCGCTTCACCGGCAACTGCCTTTGCAAGGAGGGTTTTCCCTGTTCCCGGAGGGCCAACAAGCAGCACACCTTTGGGGATTTTACCGCCTAATTCAGTATATTTTTGTGGATTTTTAAGAAATTCAACAACCTCTTTTACTTCTACTTTTGCCTCTTCAAGGCCGGCAACATCATTAAAATCGACTTTAACATTGGCTTCTTTATCAAATAATACAGCTTTTGATTTTCCTACATTGAAAATGTTGCCGCCACCTCCGCCGCCACCGGCGCCGCGGGCCATACGGCGGAAAATAAAAATCCAGATAGCTACAAGAATAAAAATAGGCAGAAGCCATGTTAGTGCTTCCCCAAGGATGTCTCTCCTGGTTTCATAACTTACTTCAATGTATTCGCCTGAGGCAGTATTTTCCTGGGCTTCTTCCAGCCGCTTTTCAAACATTTCTATGGAGCCTATAGTGAAGAAGAAATGTGGACCCTGTTTGGGAACCGAAATGGCTCCATCTTTAAAAAGATCATCGTACCTTGATGTGTTAAGTTTATCTTCTTTGATGTAAACTTCAGCCTTTTCTTTGTTGACAACAACTATCTTTTCAACGTCATTGTTATCCAGCATTTTACGTTTGAATTCCTGGTAGGTGACTTCTTTTGGACTTGAGCCAAGGTTCATGAAATTCAATGCAATAAAGAAAACTGCTATTATTGCGTATACCCAATATATATTAAACTTTGGAAAAGGTTTTTTACCGTCTCCTTTATTTTCAGAGTTTTGATTTTGATTGTTGTTTGGGTTGTTATTTTGTTGGGAATTTTGGTTTTCAACCATTTTATTTTTACCTCCTGTTTTTACTTTATATGTTCATCTTCAAATTTGTTGACTTTTGCATCAGCCCATAAATCCTCAAGATTATAAAACCTTCTGTATTCTTCCTGGAAAATATGTACGACTACATCTTCGTAATCCATAAGTACCCATGTGAGATTTTTTTGTCCTTCTTTTCTGTAGGGTTTCTCTTTTAATTTCTCTTTTGTTTTTTTCTCAACTGATTCGGAGATTGCATCGACATGAGTAGTGGAAGTGCCGTGGCAAATTATAAAGAAGTCACAAATTGAGTTTTCTACATTTTTTAATTCCAATAATATTATTTCTTTTCCGTTTTTATCCTGAATCCCTTCAATTATGTTGTTTGCTAATTCTTTAGAAGTTGCTTGATCTGATATTTTCATTAAGTGTTTTTTTACAAATTTAATTAAAAATTACAATTCAAATAATATGGAAAATATTCAGAATCGTTTCATCAAAAATTGTTCCTTAGATTTAAGCATGAAGATTTGTCTGTTTTTAGTTACTTTTGTTCCTTTAAATATGTTAGCTTATGCCACATAAAGTTATTGGACAGAACCTGATATCTTTGGTTTCGGTGAGTAGCACGAACGCGTATTTGAGAAATCTGATGGATGAACATACGCTCCCTGAGGGTACTGTAGTTATTGCAGCAGTACAACATCGGGGGAAGGGCTATGGACAGAACGTATGGGTTAGCGAAAAGGGGCAGAATCTAACCTTTAGTTTACTTTTATATCCTGAATTTTTGACGACTGATAATCAATTTCTTATATCCAAAGCAATTTCGTTAGGAATTACAGATTACCTGGATAATTATTCGGATAGGGTTTCTATAAAATGGCCCAATGATATTTTTGTGGGTAAGCGGAAAATTTGTGGTATTTTAATTGAAAATGATTTGATTGGCAGACAAATGAAAGCTTCTTTGGTAGGAGTTGGCCTGAATGTGAATCAAAGAAATTTCCCAAAGCGGCTACCCAATCCGATTTCTTTATCACAGCTAACAGGAGAGAAATATTCGTTAAAGGTAGAATTCAATAAATTATTAGCATATTTGAATGAACGTTATTTTATGTTAACGAGCAATCATGGGGCCGGGAAAATTAATAACGACTATCATGAAAAATTGTTTCGGGTTAAACAAATGTGTAAGTTTAGAAAAAAAGGAGAGGAATTTATGTGCCGTATAATTGGAGTTAATGATTACGGACAGCTTATTCTTGAAGACAAACACGGCACAACCAAAGAGTTTAATTTTAAAGAGATGGAATTTGTG
>CAYFRV010000221.1:0-5124 GCA_964345495.1 uncultured Bacteroidales bacterium
AGCAGAATTAAATACCTTTGCAACAAAATAATATATTATGGCTATACAATTTTTTTATCTGCCACGGGGAAAAAAATACAACTACATCCCGCGATTTTACGATGAACAAAAAGAAGAGCTTGAAAGAAGAAAACGGGCAATAGATGCTGAACTCAGACGAGAAGGGAAAGAAGGACTGGAAGATGACATATACATCCCAAATATAAAAGGGAAAATGAAAAGTCACATGAAAGCTGTCCGAAAACAAAAAAGAAGCTCGAATATCCGAATGCTAATTATCTTAGCTTTCTTATTCCTATTATCTTATTTAATTCTCTTTGCATAATAAAAAATTTCATGGCAGACATAATACAAGTTTTACCGGACTCTGTAGCTAATCAGATTGCAGCGGGAGAAGTCATACAAAGGCCTGCATCAGTTGTCAAGGAACTCATGGAGAATGCAGTAGATGCAGAAGCAGATGAAATAAAAGTTGTATTAAAAGATGCCGGAAAAACTTTTATTCAGATCATAGATAACGGGCTGGGAATGACAGATACTGATGCCCGGCTGGCATTTGAAAGGCATTCCACCTCAAAAATCAAACAGGCTGATGACCTGTTCGCGATAAAAACCATGGGTTTCCGCGGGGAGGCGTTGGCATCAATTGCTGCAATTGCCCACATTGACCTAAAAACAAGGGCAGAAAATGAAGAAGTCGGCACTTTTATCAGGATTGAAGGATCCAGGGTAATAGAACAAGAAGCCACTCAATGCCCAAAAGGAAGCAACTTCTTAGTGAAAAATTTATTTTTCAACGTCCCGGCCAGAAGAAAATTCCTGAAGAAAGACACAACCGAACTCAATAATGCTATCCGCGAATTCGTGCGTGTGGCAATGGCTTATCCTCATATTTCTTTTACTTTCATCCACAATGACAACATTTTATATAAACTGAATAAAGAGAATTTCGGACAGCGTATTGTAGGGTTGTTTGGCAAAAACATTAAAGAAAAACTGATTCCGGTTAAAACGGAAACCCGAATCGTAAAAATCCAGGGATACATCGGACACCCTGAAAAAGCAAAGAAAAAACCGGGAGAGCAATTCTTCTTTGTGAACAACCGCTTTATGAAAAACCCCTACCTATATAAAGCTGTTATGGATGCCTATGAAAAATTAATTCCACACGGAGCTATTCCTTCGTTTTTTATACGTTTTGAAATAGACCCCGATAACATTGACGTTAACATTCATCCTACGAAGACGGAAATAAAGTTTGAAGACCAACAAGCAATTTGGCAAATATTGAATGCTGCCATACGCGAATCGCTTGGGAAACATAATGCTGTTCCCTCGCTTGATTTTGATCAGAAAGGAAACATTGGAATTCCTACACCCAGAAAAAACCAACAGGTAAAACCACCCGAAATAGAGATTGATCCGACATTCAACCCGTTTAAAGACACAGACAACAACACTCGATCAGGTGCCTCCAGACAAACCACCAGCCAAGAAAAAACAAATCTGGCTAACTGGGAATCTTTATACGAAGGCTTTGAACATGAAAATGAGCAACAGACCATAAAATTTACATCAAAAGCCACAGATGATGATAATGATGAAATAGAACCAGAGCAGGATGAAAACAGATTTTTCCAGTTCAAAGGAAAATTCATTTTAACACCTGTACGCTCGGGTTTAATGATCATACATCAAAAAAGAGCTCATGTGCGTATTTTATATGAATTTTATATTCAAAATGGCGCAGAGAAAAAAAGAACAATACAAAGGCAACTTTACCCGGAAGATATTTCACTGAATTTCGAAGATTACAACACGATTTATGAAATAAAAGAAGACCTTCAGAAGGCAGGTTTTGAAATAGAAATGCTGGAAGATAATACAATACGGCTAACAGGAGTACCGGGAGACATAAAAGTTCCAGACGGGCATGAATTACTCGAAAATTTCCTGGAAGAATATTACCAAAATAAAGGAATTACCGAAGGTGTAAACGAACGGATAGCAATCAGCTTAGCGAGAGCATCATCCATATCACAAGGGCGAAAAATGGAATACGCAGAAATGAGAGAATTGGTTGATAAATTATTTGCTTGCAGCGCACCAAATTATACGCCGGAAGGGGAAAAAATTATATCTTTGATGCAAACAGAAACATTGGAAAAATTGTTTTAAAATACATAAAACACAGAATAAATGACGACATACAGGACAAGTGGTTTTTCAGCAATGCCGCCGGTAGTAAAAAATCTTATAATTATTAATGTTTTAATGCTGCTTGCTCGTTTTTCTGCGGAGCATGTTTTTCAGGTACCACTAAATTATAAATTGGGTTTATTCTACCCGGGTTCACATCAATTTGAACCCTATCAGGTTGTTACACACATGTTTATGCATGGCGGAATTGCGCACCTTTTCTTTAATATGTTTGCACTTTGGATGTTCGGAAGAGTGCTTGAAAACGTATGGGGTGGAAAACGTTTTTTTATATATTTCTTTATCACCGGTTTTGGAGCTGCGTTTTTACACATGCTGGTAAATCATATTCATATTCAATCAATAATGAGTCAAATGCCTCAGGAACAAATTGATATGGTTATGGCAGAGGGGCACAACATTATTATGCAGCAAAAAAATTACACACAACCCCTTATGGGCCAACTCAACGCCATGATGAACGTGCCTACTGTTGGCGCATCCGGTGCTGTTTTTGGGATTCTGCTTGCTTTTGGAATGCTTTTCCCAAACACCCAGTTAATGCTGCTTTTCCCTCCGATTCCTATCAAAGCAAAATATTTTGTAATTATGTATGGCGCACTTGAGCTCTTTCTTGGAGTTTCACAACCCGGCAGTAATGTGGCCCACTTTGCTCATCTCGGAGGCATGTTGTTCGGTTTCATATTATTAAAAATCTGGAATATGAATAAACGAACTTTTTATTAAATTGTAGAAAGAAAAAAAGAGGGAAATTATGAGCAATAGCATTGGACAAGAAATAAAGAACACTTTTCAAAGGGGTTCAACACTTATTAAGTTAATATATATCAATCTGGGCGTTTTCATCCTGGTCGGCGTAATCAAAGTGCTTGCTTTTTTGTTTGGATTTAGCGGAATAACCAGCCTATTCATTCATTTTTTTGCTGTCCCCGCAGACCTAACTTCGTTAATCACACATCCATGGACCATTTTCACCTACATGTTTCTTCATGAAGGATTATTTCACATTCTGATAAATTTGTTGTGGTTATACGTGTTTGGCAGAATATTCCTGATGTATTTAAATGAAAAAAAGTTACTCAGTGTTTATTTAGTTGGCGGTTTAGCAGGTGCAGCACTTTATATATTAGCATTCAATATATTTCCGGCTTTTCAGGACGTGGTTCCTGAATCTATCGCATTAGGAGCTTCGGCTTCGGTCATGGCTATTGTTATTGCGATTTCTGTCTACGTTCCGGATTATTCAATTAATTTACTGTTTCTTGGACCTGTAAAACTTAAATATATAGCTCTTGTGGCAATTATTTTAGATGTGTTAAGCATAGCCGGCTCTAATGCAGGAGGGCATATTGCACACCTTGGCGGAGCGTTATTTGGTTATGTTTACATTTCACAATACCGGAAAGGGAAAAATATTACCAGAGGTTTCGACCGTATGATGGATAGCCTTTTTTCTCTCTTCAAACCTAAACCTAAATTCAGAGTAACCCACAAAAAGCCGAAAACAGACATTGAATACAACAAGCAAAAAGTCAAAGACCAGGAGCGGATGAACAAAATTTTGGAAAAGATTTCAAAACACGGCTATGACAGCTTAACTAAGGAAGAAAAAGAAATTCTGTTTCGGCAGGGAAAATAAACCCAAAAAGCTATGATGTTCAAGCCAATTTACCAATTACTATTTTGATTCGTTGTATTTAATTTTGTGGTTATCAGATGGTTTTTAGAGTGAGAAAATTATTCAGAAAAATATTAGTATATCTTACCTGGGTCCTTGCTATACTTTTAAGTATTGCCAATCTTACGGTATATATCTCACCGGAAACATTTTGGCCTACAGCATTTTTAGGGTTATTGTTTCCTTTCCTGCTCATTCTAACAATTGCCCTGTTCTTATACTGGACAATAAGGTTAAGAAAACTGCTCATAATTCCATTAATAGCATTAATTGTAAGTTGGAACAATGTAGAAAACAGTTTTCAATTATCCGGAAAATACCAAACAACAGCTAACAAACAAACAAATGCTCCAAAAGAATTAAAAATTTTAACCTATAATGTTCAGATATTTAATCTTTTAGGCAACACCACTTTTGGCACGCATCAACAAAAAATGTTTGCAGATATAAAAGCTGAAGACCCCGATATTATATGTTTTCAGGAATTTTATACAAATACTGAAAAGGGTTTATCATTATACAAAATTGACCAGATGCTTTCAGATTATTCATACAGACATATCTACTGGATCAATAACTCTACTGTTGCAAATTATGGAATTGTCACCTACAGCAAATATCCTATAGTCAAAAAAGAATCGCTTGGTTTTCAGAATACTTCAAATGCTTCGATTTATTCGGACATTAAATATAAGGAAGATACCCTGAGAATTTTCAACAACCACCTTCAATCAATCAGATTTGACCGGGACAACTACAAATTCATAACAAATCAAAATAAATACAATCAGCAAGAAAAGATTAAGGCGGTTAAAGACATCTCTTCAAGATTAAAAAGAGCGTTCATTAAACGTTCAGATCAGGCAAATCTGCTTGCTGAAAAAATTTCTCAATCGCCATATCCAGTTATCGTGTGTGGTGATTTTAACGATACACCGGTTTCCTACTCTTACAAGAAAATCAGGGGCGAACTGGAAGACGCTTTCGTTAATGCAGGAATTGGCTTTGGCAACACTTATGTCGGGAAATTTCCTTCCTACCGTATTGACTTTATTTTCCACAGCAAAGAAATGACAACAAAATCATTCAACGTACCCCGGATAAAATATTCCGATCATTACCCCGTGACTACAGCGTTGATTATTGATTAGGTAGGCAAATTCAGACGTAGATGTAAATTTTAAAATTGCCATCAATTTTCTAATAAGTAGCTATTGGCTATTAGC
>CAYFRV010000222.1:0-2392 GCA_964345495.1 uncultured Bacteroidales bacterium
CCAATGACTGAAAGGAAATAGCAATTTTATGTAAGATGGAATCCCAGGTTCCAAATGAAATTCCGTAAAATATTTGCTACTTGTAAATCATATAAAGTACATATCCCAAAAAACAAAACAATCAATTTAGCCTAAATTAGTCATAAAAAATCAATGTTTCAGGGTTTTTGACAGATATTTCCCCGAAAACAATGCCTTCATTCTCAGCTTTTTTTAGTAACTTTAGAATTATATAAAACAATTTATTAATCATTTTTTACCTGAGGAATTAAAGTATTAAACTTATGAAGATTGCCTACATTTCAACGTATCCGCCAAAAAGATGCGGAATTGGTACGTTTACAAACAACCTCCTTCACTCGGTTTATTCAAACACCGAGCAAAAACAACCTGATGATCACGCTTTTGTAGTTGCGCTAAATGAAGAAAACAACGAATTTGATTATCCGGAAGAAGTAAAATACACGATACGAACAAATCACCAGAAAGATTATATTAAAGCGGCTCATTTCATAAATTTCAGCGGGGCAGATATAGTTGTACTGCAACATGAGTTTGGAATTTTTGGTGGTGAAATGGGTGTATACGTTTTGCCGTTACTGCACAACCTCACTATTCCTGTTGTTACCGTTTGCCATACAGTGCTTAAAAACCCCTCATACATTCAGCGGGCTATTCTCTCGGAAATAGGGAAAAAATCCTCCCGTTTCGTCGTAATGAGCAAATTAGCCGTCGATTTTCTGAAAGATATTTACAAAATACCGGCGCATAAGATTGATATCATTGAACACGGCACTCCGGTATTTAAACCGCATGCCCGTCCTTCCCTTAAAAAAGAATACAATCTGCAGGACAGAACCGTATTACTAACATTTGGATTGTTAAGCAGAAACAAAGGCATTGAAACGGTACTTCACGCATTGCCCGAGGTAGTAAAAAATCATCCAAACGTGCTATACATAGTGCTGGGAACAACTCACCCTGCTGTTCGTAGGATGTACGGAGAAGAATACAAAGAATACCTGAAAATGTTGGTGAATAAATACGGACTGGAAGATAACGTATTTTTCTATGATAAATTTGTTTCGGAGGAGACATTGGTTGACTACCTGAGTATGTCGGATATTTATATAACTCCTTATCTTGCAAAAGAACAGATTACAAGTGGTACGCTTGCGTATGCTGTTGGCGCCGGCTCATGTGTTTTGTCTACTCCATATTGGCATGCCGAGGAATTACTGGCAGACGAAAGGGGCATTCTTTTTGACTTTAAGAGCAACGAACAACTAGCAGACATACTTTCGGAGCTCTTAGACAATCCAGAGAAATTAGAAAAAATAAGAAATAAGGCTTTTTCCTACGGAAAGAAACTGACATGGCCAAAAAATGGTAAAACGTATCTGGATTTATATAAAAAAGTGCGCGAAGCCAATATCCCTGCAGGAGAAAAAGAGTCTTCCAAAATCAACCTTTCGTTGATGCCACGATTTGATTTATCTCATTTATACCGACTTACAGATGATGTAGGTATCGTTCGGCATGCAATGTATGGAATCCCAAACCTTAAACATGGCTATAACCTCAGTGACAATGCACACGCTGTGCTAATGTCTGTGATGGCTTACCAACAATTCAAAGACCCGGAACTACTTGACCTGGTTTCAAAATATTTAAGTTACATCCATTATATGCAAAACGCAGACGGTTCTTTCCACAATGTTTTGGGATTTGACCGAAGCTATATAGACGAATTGGGAACGGAAGATTCCTTTGGAAGGACAATATGTGCGCTTGGCTATTTAATCAAAAACAAACCTTCGGATGCATATAAACAGGTGTCCACAGAAATTTTCAATCGTTCGGAAAATCAGTTTGAATACCTCACATCTTTGCGGGGAATAGCGGCCACAATCATTGGTATAACATACTTTTTACAGGAATATCCGGAAAAAGAAGAATTGTTCCGTATATTAAAACACCTGACAAGAAAATTAACAGATTCGTATGAAACCCATAAGCAAAAAGATTGGCAATGGTTTGAAAATAAGATGACTTATAACAATGGAATAATACCCATGGCGCTCCTGCTTTCTTATGAAACAGCCGAAGATTTCTATGTTTTAAACGTTGCAAAAGAAAGCATGAATTTTCTCATAAAGGTTACTCTGAGTGGCGATTTTTTCAAACCTGTTGGGAACAAAGGCTGGTATCAAAAAGGAGGAGAAATTTCATCCTACAATCAACAGTCTGTTGAAGCAATGAGTATGGTAAATCTCTTTTTCCACGGATTCCGAATTTTAAAAGATAGAAATTATTTATCCCTGTTGTTCAAATGCTATAAATGGTATCTGGGGGACAATGTTTTTCACATTCCTGTTTATGACCATGAAAC
>CAYFRV010000222.1:2492-5115 GCA_964345495.1 uncultured Bacteroidales bacterium
TCGAACCTTGAAAACGGACGCAGCATTATTGGAATTGCAGAAAGCGAAGATGGCTATTCGTTTGTGCCCCGTGAAAAACCTTTTCTTGAACCAACATCAAATGACGTTTTTGGTAATTATGAAGAATACGGCGTAGAAGATCCCCGAATAACGCCACTCGAAGGATATTTTTACATCACTTATAGCATATATTCACGTTATGGTGTGAGAAATGCACTGGCAAGAACAAAAGATTTCATTGATGTTGAAAAAATCGCTATGATAACACAGGCCGACCAGCGGAATGTCGTGCTTTTCCCTGAAAAAATCAACGGAATGTATGTACGCCTGGATCGTCCACATGCAGATATTAATCCCTGGGGAATATGGATTTCGTATTCCCCTGATTTGGTTCACTGGGGAAGATCTGAAATGTTAATCAAACCGCTTCACTATCATTGGGATGAATTTAAAATGGGGCCCGGTGCCCCGCCAATTAAAACACAGGAAGGCTGGCTAAACATTTTTCATGGCAGTTACTCAAATATTAACAGTACAATTTATCGGCTGGGTGTGGCCCTGCACGACCTTGAAGATCCTTCAAAAGTGATCGGTGTGGCAGATGAATGGATACTCCAGCCTGAAGCGCTCTATGAAACGACAGGTTATGTTCCGAATGTGGTTTTTACTTGCGGAGCCGTACCCGAAGATGACGGCACCATAAAAATATACTGGGGCGCTGCAGACGAAGTCATGTGCATAGGAACCGCAAAAATAAATGACCTGATTGCTTTATGTAAAGAGAGGCCGCGGACAGCGCTTTAGAAGAAGACTACTGTTGCGAGTTACGGGTTTCGAACCGGAAGTTACGATCTTTCGAGTGAGCATGAAAATCATCGGATAAAAAACCGAAATAAGAAACCACCTAACCTTTCAAATTGCAAGCAAGATCGTAACTTTTCTTGGCTGATGACGAACGCTTCTGTCAGCCAATGACAGCGGAATTGCAAATTCCGCTGAGCACCTGTAGCTATTGACGGAATTTTGCCGGATGAAGGGAAGTTACGATCTTTTGAGTGAACCTTAAAATCATCGGATAAAAAACCAGAATAAGAAAACATTTATCTTTTTAAATTGCAAGCACAAGATCGTAACTTTTGCTGGCTTAAGGGTAAAACAGCTAAAACATCGAAAGTTTCAGGGCATCCAGAAGTTCATCCAGTTCAATTGTAGCCAGGCCGGTTGCGTAATCAGCCATGGCATAAGGAATAATAAGGTGCTTATTATGTATCATCGCACCACAGGTATAGACAACATTTGGGACATATCCGTCTCGTTCTTTCTCATTAGGGGTAAGCAACGGCTCTTTCAGACAGCCGATAATCTTTGAGGGATCATCTAAATCCAACAAACAAGCACCCAGTGAATACTTTCTCATTGGGCCGACACCATGTGTAATCATCAGCCAACCCTCATCAGTTTCTATAGGAGAACCACCGTTACCAACCTGTATGTATTCCCACGGATGAGTGGGTTGCTGTAACAATTTGGCATTCTCCCAATTATTTATTTGATCGGAAAACATGATATAATTATTCTTTCCATCAATTCTGGAAAGCATAACATACTTACCTTTTATTTTCCGCGGGAAAAGAGCAAGATTTTTATCCTGTGCATATTTACCATATATCGGAATCGCTTTAAAATGATAAAAATCTTTTGTTCTGATTAATTTGGGAATAATCGTATAGCCATCATACCCGGTATAAGTGGCAAAATACTCAGAAGTTCCATCCTCATTTTCAAACTTCACGAAGCGCGCATCCTCTATTCCTTTCTTTTCCCTTTCTCCGATAGGAAAAATTACCCGTTCTGAAATATCTGTATCCATTGAAAAGTTGATTTCATAATGTGAATCTGCGAGCCAGATAATTTCCTGAAGCACCTTTTGTTTTTCTACATTGATCTCATTTTTTTCTACTATATCCTGAACGACCTCTTTAATTTGTTTATATAAAAATTGCTCCGGGAGTTTGTCCAACACCATAGAATAAAGGCTTTCAGGGATATCCATTTCTTCCAGCTTATTGCTGAATGATTTTTTGTTGTATTGATGCCGTTTAACACGCTGGGCCTCATCAATCATTTTCCCGGGTTCCTGTACTTCCAGGTTGTTTTCCTTATCTAATACCCCCCTGCGAAAAACCAAAGAAGAAATATGCCCTTCACCAGTTGCCCGAAAACTCATTATCACACGCTTCTCTCCTTCTTCCAGACCTGATTGATCAGGATCTTCAACAATGGAAGGATTAAAAAAAGCAGCTGATTCAATAGAATACTCCATCGTAAAATAGGTGCCAATCAATATTTTTTTTCGTTCTGACAAATCATCAATATCAATTTCCAGGTCGGAGAATACATGTTTAACTTTATTAAAATGTTTATTGAAAATCCGTGTCATATTCCTATGACGTTTTGAGAACTCCCTGAGAATTTGATTAAGCGTCATTTCAGCCTCTTCATCAGGCATATAATAAATTCGCATTACCAACTCGGTAGTCCGCATTGTGTCTAATGGGAAAAACCTGGCAATTACTTTTTTAAAATCAGGAAGGAATGATGTATCTTTTCGTTCTACAGATAA
>CAYFRV010000223.1:0-5084 GCA_964345495.1 uncultured Bacteroidales bacterium
CTATTTCTTCTTTTGTTGTTTTTTTCCTTTTTGCTGACCAGTCTTCTGTTTCCCTTTTGTTGCAGCAGCTTTTACTTTCTTATGAACTGTATCATAAACAACCGGAGAAGCTATAAACAAGGATGAGTAGGTACCTACAATAACTCCTACAAGAAGTGCAAATGCAAATCCACGGATAACTTCACCACCAAAAAGGAAAATTGCCAGCAATACAACAAAGGTACTCAATGAAGTACTGAACGTACGGCTTAATGTACTATTAAGAGCGGAATTCATAATCTCGAACCTGCTTCGTTTTGGATAATTAGTAATGAACTCACGAATTCTATCAAAAACAACCACGGTATCGTTAATCGAATACCCTACAACTGTTAAGATTGCAGCAATGAAAGCCTGATCAATTTCCAGTGAGAATGGCATGATGGAATAGAATATTGAGAATATACCCAGAATTATTGTCACATCGTGAACAAGAGCTACAAGTGCTCCCAATCCATATTGCCAGTTTCGGAATCTTCCGAAAATATAGAGGAAAATTACAACCAGTGAGAATAATACAGCCCATACAGCCTGAACTTTAATATCATGTGCAATCGTGGGACCAACCTTCATCGAGCTCTTAATATTCTCTTCCTTGAAAGTTTCATAAGTAGTTCCTTCTTCCAGGTAATCTTGTAATCCCTGATATAACGTTCTGTTGACTTCTTCATCCACATCCTTACCTTCCTCTTCAACTTTATATTTAGTCGTGAGTTTGATCTGGTTATCTTCACCAAAAGTTTTAACCGTGGGTGATTGACCCAAATCATCAGCCATATCATTTTTAATATCTACAGTGCTAACCGGTTCTTCAAATCGAATTATAAAACTTCTTCCTCCTGTAAAATCAACTCCTTCATTCAAGCCCCGGGTAAATAATGAGGTCAAACTTATCAAAATCAGAATTCCGGATATCACATAAAATATTTTTCGCTTATGTAAGAATTTAATATTGGTATTCTGGAATGCATTTCTGGTCAATTTTGTAGCAAAAGTAATTGGTTTATTCTTTTCCAGGTATTTCTCAAAAATAATTCTGGTAATAAATACCGCAGTAAACAGAGAAGTCAAAATACCTATAAGCAATGTAGTAGCAAAACCTTTAATTGGACCTGTTCCAAAAACAAATAATATCAATGCAGTAAGGAATGTAGTTATATTCGCATCAAAAATTGCGGAATAAGCATTTCTGTAACCATCTTTGACAGCTAATTTCACTCCTTTACCTGCTTTTAATTCCTCCCGTATCCGGTCATAGATAAGCACGTTGGCATCCACAGACATTCCGATTGTCAGGATAATACCTGCAATACCTGGCAGTGTTAAAACAGCGCCTAAAGAAGCCAGCACACCAAGAATAAAGAACATATTCGCCAATAGTGCTATATCTGATACCAGTCCGGCTTTACGGCTGTAATAAACGATCATATATGCCAATACAACAATGAAAGCAATAAGGAATGAAGTTAAGCCAGCATTAATTGACTCTTGTCCTAGTGATGGCCCAATTGTCTGACTTTGAATGATATTAGCCGGAGCTGCTAATCTTCCGGATTTAAGGACATTTGCAAGGTCTTTAGCCTCCTGTACAGAAAAATCACCGGTAATAGAAGTTTGCCCGCCTTTAATTTCCTGATTAACGCGTGGAGCAGAATATACATAATCATCAAGGACAACGGCAAGATGCTCACCGACATTGTTTTTAGTCAGGCGTGCCCATGTTTTTGCTCCTTCAGAATTCATTGACATGGAAACTTCCGCAGTAGCCTGATCTCTTCCAAACTGGGATCGTGCATTTGTAACTACATCACCTGTCAGCGGAGCATTTCCTTCTCTCCCTGTCTCTTTTATCGCATATAATGGATAATAGCTTTCGCTCTCATCGCCCTGATAAGGTTTTACGCCCCACATAAATTTGAGATCACGAGGAAATAGCGAACGCACCTTTTCCATGCTTAAATACTCATTAACTTTTGAGGTATCTGTAAAATGAGCAAGGCCAACCGTAGAACCAGGCTGAGGTTGATTGTTATTTGGGTTGAACATAGGCTGAAGCACAGTGAACAAAGGATATTCTTTTTCCCTCTGTTGCCTCATAGCACTTGTGTCCGTTCCTGTTGTATCTCTCTCCATTTGATCGAGCAAAGATTCTTCATCTGTAGTATCCTGTTCCGCTTCTTCCTGTTCCTGCTCGGAAACTTCAGCTGCTTGCCCGGAAGTTGTATCTTTGTCACCTTTGAGTTTTTCCTGTGCCTGTTGTATTTCTCGTATTGTTTTATTGGCTTCAAATAACCGTGGGTACACTTCAGGATTTTCATACATTTCCCAAAATTCAAGACTTGCGGTTGTCTGTAACAAATCTTTTACTCTGTCCTGATCTTTAACCCCGGGTAAATCCACCATAATTCGTCCGGCCGTCTCCATCTTCTGAATATTTGGAGACACCACTCCAAATCGGTCAATCCTTGTTCTTAGCACATTAAAGGAATTGTCGATAGCATCCTGAACCTCCTCTCTCAATACTTTCAGAACTTCTTCATTGGTAGAATTGTAATTTATTTTGCCTTTTAATTCATAAGTACTGAATATTGCAGCAAGTTTCGCATTAGGGTCAATTTCTTCAAAGGCTCTGCCGAATAAAGTGAGATAGTCCTGCCCACTTTCTTTCTGCATCTCATTTGCCCGTTTCAACGCTTTTCTAAAAGTTGTATCCTCGGAATTATTTGAAAGCGATTTAAGAATATCCTGCACAGAAATCTCGAGAACTACGTTCATTCCTCCTTTCAAATCCAGTCCAAGGTTTATTTCTCTTTGCTGAACTTCACGAAACGTATACTGTCTGAAACCCAGAAAATTATAGACTTCTTTGCTTGATATTGAATCAAGGTAATCATTTTTCTTCTCCAGGTTTAAACTCGTCTTTCCACTAGGTAATGTATCTGTAGCATATTCCTCTGCATCATTTTTTACACTGGATGAGACCACTGTAAAAGAGAGGTAATAGATACAAATCAGCGTCAGTAAAATTGCTACTAATCTTATTGCTCCTTTAATCTGCATTGGTTAATATGTTTTAAAATTCAACTTGTTTTTGAGTTATCGTGCAAAGATATATTTTTTTTTTAGAATTGCACTATCAAATTGGAACAGAGAAAATCTTGTTAAATCATGTTCCCATCAGACATAATAACAATTACCTGATGAGCTTTTCGTATTCCGTTTCAATAGGTTCTTGTTCAATAAAATCAAACAAGGTTGTTTTTCTTATCTGGTAATAGTCTGTCCAATAACTTCTTAATGCAGAAATATAATTTCGTTTTGCTACATCCTTCTCTTTTGAAGCCACATTTAAATCCAGAACATCAACCTTTCCAACCATAAACCTTTTTTTTGTTATATCATATCGTTTCTGAGCTGTAGTTTCTGCCTGTTCTTTAATTTCCACCTGTTCATCCTGCAAATTAAATTTCATCACATTTAATGAAACGTTCTGTTTAAACTCTGTTTTTGATCGTTTAATATCCGTCCGAACTACTTCGTTTCTTGACTCTGCCATCTTAAACCGGCCTTTCTTTTCGCCCCAGTCAAGAATGGGAATTTCCAATCCAAGCCTTATGCTTTCCTGATCTTGAGGGGAATTGTATACTTCAGCAAACTCGGGAGCCTTCTGGGTCAATCCAAAACTGGCAAAAAAGTCGGCATTCAGTCCTTTCTCTGCCTTGGCTCTTGCAACTTCTTTTTCTGACTGAATTAATTGCTTCTCGTACGACACCATTTGCGGATTATTTTCCAAGGCTTTACTAACAGCTTTTTCCACTTCTATTTCCAGGCCCGGCACCTCTTCAGGGGGAACAAGATTTATTTCTACATTATTATTATAACCAAGAAATGAACGCAGTTTAATTTTGGCTGACTTAAGATCGATACGTGCTTCATTCAGACCAGAACCTGCATTTAAATAGCTTAGTTTCATCTGCATCAGTTCATTTTCTGCTATAGTGCCTATTTTAAACCGCTCTTGCGATATCTGATAGAGGGTATCTGCATTGGAATAATTTGATTTTGCAATTTCAAGGTTCTTTTGCGCTAATAAAAGATCAAAATAATAATTTACTGCTTTTATTGTAACCTCCTCAAGATTGGCCAGGTATCGTTTTTTAGATTCTTCGTATTTTACAGGTTCAATCTTTCTTTCCCATTTAAATTCATTGAACAATAAGGTTGGTTGACGATAGCCGATACTTACAGGAGTGGAACGATACGTATGTGCTTCGTTATCCCCGAATTGATCAATTCGCTGAAGATCTGTATTTACAAATAGTTGTCCTCCGGTAAGCCCGATGTTCTGATAAAGATCCAGATTGAGTGAAGAAGTATTGATGTTATCTTCTACATAAGAATAAGAACCATCCGGGTTTTGGTATTTTTTTATTGAACGATTAAAATTTGGAAACTCACTTCGCAAAGTTACATCCGGTAAATATTTTGCCTTGTAAGAACGATATTCCCAATAATCTGCCAGAAATTGATGTTTAGCCACCATTGCATCAAGTGATTGCTCTCTTGCCAGCTCAACTACCTCATTGAGATCCAATTGTTCACTCGAAGTTTGAGCTTTTAGTATAGCAGAAGACAGTACACCCCAAAAAGTAATACTTACCAGGAAAATAAAAATTCGTTTGTCTTTAATAACCAAATTCATAAATATTTTATATTTTGATGTTTTCTATTTCCACCAGGCGAATTTATAATAAAAATACTATTTTATTCACTTTCTAATGTTTATGATATCCTTTTTCAGAAAGAATACCGGGAGAAAAATAAACACTCCGAGTAAAGAAAACATTAAGCCACCGATTGATCCTGCTGCAAAAGCAAACCAAAAAGCTTCATTCTGTCCGCCGATCAAAAACGGCACCAAACCTAAAATAGTTGAAATTATAGTCAACAAAATAGGTATGATCTTATGGTTAAAAGCTTTCAAATAAGTAGCAATATTATTCTTCTTCATAGGCTGATTGTTATACTCATTAACAATATATAAT
>CAYFRV010000224.1:0-5081 GCA_964345495.1 uncultured Bacteroidales bacterium
TAGGTTCCTACCTACGCCCTCCCGCCTCATTTATGAATTGCTTTATCTACAGCATCAAATCCGGCTTCCATGAAAACCTCCGAAATTGTCGGATGGGCGTGAACTACACGAGAAACATCATAAATCGTACTTTCAACCTGCATGAAGGCAGAAGCTTCTGCAATCATATCGGTGGCGTTTGGAGCTATAATCTGTACGCCCATAACTTCGCCATACTTCTTCTCCGAAAGGATTCTGATATTTCCATCCTTGTAACCTTCTATCAAAGCTTTGCCATTTGCAGAAAGCGGGAATTCGCTTACTTTATAATCGACTTTGTTATTTTGCAACTCCTCTTCAGTCAGCCCAATTTGTGCAATTTCAGGATTGGTATAAATATTCAGCGGATAGTTGGATAATTTCATCACCTCCTTAATTCCTTTGATGTGGTTAATCACATACAATCCCTGGGCAGAACCAACATGAGCAAGATAACTCTTTCCATTTACATCGCCAATTGCATAAATATTCTCATAATTGGTTTGTAAATATTCGTTTGTCTCTATTGAACCTTCATTGATTTTTACATCAATATCCATGGAAGGTAGCACTCCGTTTCTCTTACTGGCATTAAGCACTTTATCAGCTTCCACTTCTTTATTCGGCAGAACCAGTTTTCCATTTTTATATCCCTTGACTTCATCTTCAAATATCATCTCCACTTTATCTTTTTTCAGCCGGTTATAGATATAATCATTCAAATACTGGTCTGCAAAAGGGATGAGAGTTTTAGAAGGTGACACCAGTGTTACTTTTTTATCTATCATACTGAAGAACTGAGCCATCTCAACGGCAACAGGACCTTCTCCAACAACCGCTATCTTTTGAGGCAATTCTTCCAATTCATATAAGTATTCTAGTTCAATGATCTTATCCTCAGGAATGTCTGCATCCAGTTTTGGAGGATAAGAACCGGTGGCAATAATGATATTTCTGGCATCAATAGAACGATTGTTCACGGAAATCGAGTCATGAGAAGTAATTTTAGCTTCTCCTTTAATAACATCTATACCATTTTTCTTAAGCAAATAGTCAACTCCTCCGGTGAGCTTTTTTGCTATATTCATGGCACGTTTTCTGGCTTTACCCCAATTAAATTCTAATTTTCCGGGTTCAATACCGTCAACGCCAAACTCGCCGGCCTGGCTCATCCGGTCATAGAACTTTGCGCTCTCAATGATTGCTTTTGAGGGTATACATCCCCAATTCAGGCACATACCACCAACATCTTTCTTCTCAACAAGAGCAGTCTTTAGTCCGACCTGGCCGGCACGTATAGCTGCTACGTAGCCTGCAGGTCCTGAACCAATTATTATTACATCATATTCCATAATTTATGTATATCTTTATTTAAATTCAACGAATTAGATTTAGTCCATAATCAAATTAACGGGATCACCAAGATATTCCATCATCGTATTGAGGAACCTGGAAACCTCGCCTCCGTCAACAATACGATGGTCAACAGACATTGACAGGGGAAGGATATTACCCGGAACAACTTCATCCTCTTCATTAACAACAGGCTTTTTCAAAATTCTGCCAATTCCAAGAATTCCTGCCTGAGGATAATTAATCACAGGTACGGCAAATTGTCCGCCAATAGAACCATAGCTTGTAATAGTGAAAGTTCCGTCTTTCATGTCCTCCATTGTCAGCTCGCCATCTCTTGCCTTTTGAGCAATTTCATTGGTCTTTTGAGCCAACTCGTAAATAGATAGCTTATCGACATTCTTAATCACCGGCACAACCAAACCTTTTTCTGTATCAACGGCAATACCAATATTGTAATATTTTTTATAGATCATCTTGCCATTGTCCATATCCATCTCGGCATTAAGCTGTCTGTGTTTCTTCAGTGCAAGGGCTGTAGCTTTTAGAATAAAAGGAAGATAATTCAGTTTTATTCCCTGATCTTTATATTTCTCTTTATATTTACTCCTTACTCTCACCAGGTCAGATATCTCCACTTCATCCATTACCGACATGTGCGCAGCGGTTTGTTTTGATCTGGACATGTTTTTAGCAATGGTTTTACGTGTTGGGCTCATGTCTTCATATACAACCTCTTGCTCTTGTTCCTGTTCACCTTCTGAAGTTTTCGAAGCTTTAGGCTTTGCCTTACTTTGCTGGTCTACATAATTGTGAATATCCTCTTTCATCACTCTGCCAGCAGGCCCGGTTCCTTTTATCTTATCAATGTCAACACCAAGGTCTTTGGCTAAAGCGCGTGCAACAGGTGTAGCCAGTGCTTTCTTCTGAGGCTTTTCTTCCTCTTCTTCTTTTGCTTGCACACCCTCCTGACTTGATGGCAAATGACTTCCATCACCTGCTACCTCAATAGTTCCTACAACACCGGCTCCTTCTTCTTCTTCAACACCTTCCTCTGAAGGACCTGCCGGTTGTTTTTTCTCTTCTTCAACAGCTTCTTCTCCCTCAACTCCCTCAATTTCAATCTCTGCTAAGGGATCCCCTACATTAATAGTTTCACCCTCTTTTCCATAAAGAGCAGCAATAGTACCTGTTTTTGGAGAAGGAATATCCGTTGTCACTTTATCAGTTTCCACCTGTACCAATGATTGGCCAGACTCTACCTCTTGCCCTTTCTTCACGTACCATTCAACGATGGTACCTTCTTCTAAACCCTCTCCTATATCTGGAAATTTAAATACGTGTCTCATAGTAAATTAAAATTTGACGGTTCGTTCAATTTCATAGTATATCTTTTCCGGTGAAGGAAGATAGTGATGTTCTCCTTGTGGTAAAGGGAAAATCGTATCGAAGCCACTCACACGTTTTGGTGGTGCCTCAAGATGCAGGAATGCTTCTTCATTTGCAATAGCCATCATCTCGGCACCTATACCAAATGATGTGGGTGCTTCTGAAACGGAAATTACACGTCCTGTTTTCTTTATTGAATCTGCAACCGTTTCTTTATCAATTGGGTATACAGTTCGCAGGTCAATCAATTCAACAGAAATACCAGCCTTTTTAGCCATGGCAATTGCTTTTTGTGTATCACGCATCATAGCTCCATAAGAGACAACCGTAACATCGTTTCCTTTTTGGACAACGTTTGCTTTTCCTATTTCCAAATTAAATTTATCGTCAGAAACCTCCTGCTTAACAGCACGGTAAATTCGTTTTGGCTCCATGTAGATCACAGGGTCTTCACTTTCAATTGCAGAAATCAACAGACCTTTAGCATCGTGTGGCGTCGAAGGAATAACTACTTTCAAACCCGGAATATGTGAATAAATCGCTTCCATACTTTCCGAATGGTGCTCAAGTGCCTTTATTCCACCACCATAAGGCATACGGATCACCATAGAAGAAGTATATTTTCCGCGGCTTCGGTTGCGCATCCTGGAGACATGCGAGATTATCTGGTTGAATCCCGGATACGCAAAACCGGAAAATTGCATTTCAATTACGGGTTTCATTCCCGCCACAGCCATTCCGACTGCAGTTCCTACAATACCAGATTCGGCAAGCGGAGCATCAAATACACGTTTTTCACCATATTTTTTCTGTAATCCTTGAGTTACGCGAAATACTCCGCCTTCATATCCGGCGTCTTCGCCATATATAACGACGTTTTTATTATCTTCTAATTTTATATCTAAAGCATTATTAATTGCTTTAACAAGTGTCATTACAGCCATTTATTTACCCTCCTTCCATTTTAGAAATTTCTCGTGAGCATACTGTTGTTTTTTCAGATCATCAGGCATTTCAGCATACATATATTTGAAAACATCTTCTAATGGATATTCTCCATAATTCTCTGCTGCTTCAAATTGCTTTTCTACTTCTTTCTTGAACTGCTTGTTAATCTTTTCTTCCTGATCATCATCCCATTTACCTTTATCTTCAAGGTAAGATTTTAGACGCTTCAATGGGTCTTTTGCCTCCCATTGCTGCTCTTCCTCTTTTGTTCTGTATTTGGAAGGATCATCGGATGTGGTATGCGCACCGCGGCGATATGTGAGAGCTTCAATCAATACAGGCCCTTCATTTTTAGCCGTTTTAACAGCTTCTTCCGTCGCTTTTGACATGGCGAAAAAATCATTACCATCAACCTGAATTCCTTTTATACCATAAGAATAGGACTTAATAGCCAAATTCTTAGAGGTTGTTTGGTTTTTTACATTAAAAGAAATGGCATACTGATTATTCTGAATAACAAATACAACAGGAGCTTTCCAAACGGCAGCAAAATTCAGCGCTTCATGAAAATCTCCTTCCGACGTGCCACCATCACCAACAAAAGTGAATACAACTTCGTCTTTGTTGTTGTACTTGATTTCATACCCAATACCTGCTGCATGCAACATTTGTGAAGCAATAGGCACAGATATCGGCAATAAACGATTTGCATTTTCAAACCTTGAGCCATCCTCATAGCCCATAAAATACATGAATATTTCTTTGAGTGATGCTCCTTTAGCAAGCCACAGGCCTAACTCCCGGTATGCAGGAACTACCCAGTCATCATGATTAACTTGCTGAGCAATTCCCCCGGCAATAGCCTCTTGTCCGAAGTTCGGCGGGTACGTATAGATGCGACCCTGACGCTGGAATGATACAGTCATCAAGTCTGCTGTACGGGCAAAAAGCATATTCTTATAGGCATCTAAAACCTCACCTTCAGAGATTTCAGGCATATAAGAATCATTCACTATTTTACCCTCATCATCCATTATGCTAAAGAGCTTGTTCTTTAACGGATCATATTCTTTAAACATTTGCAACTCTTTTAAATTAGACATATTGATTTAAATTAATATGTTTAAACAACAAATATTCTCTTTTGTTTAAATCAACATAATTAAAAGATTAACAAAATGCTGGTTTGGGGGTTCACTAAGATGAACAACAGGTTCGCAGCTCTCCCGTACATATAAATCACACAATTATCTCACTAACAGAATGTTAGGTTTTTAAATAATTGTTCCGTTGTTCTATTGTTAAATTGTTAAATTGTTGAATTGTTGAATTGTTGAATTGTTGAATTGTTGAATTGTTGAATTGTTGAATTG
>CAYFRV010000225.1:0-3599 GCA_964345495.1 uncultured Bacteroidales bacterium
ATGTATACTGATCAGGTCTGGGACTAAATTAGCTATTTTTTATTATCATTGCATGTAAGATTAAATAAAAGATGAACACATTGAAAAGCATACGGGTCTTTGCTCCGGCTACTGTCTCCAATCTGGGCAGTGGTTTTGATATCATCGGGTTTCCTTTTGAAAACATAGGTGATACTGTGAAAGTCACCCAAAATGAACAACAGGTAGTTCGCATTACGAATATTTCAGGCTATAAGGAAATCCCTTCCGAAGCTTCAAAAAATGTAGCTTCATTTGCTGTAATTAAGTTACTGGAAAAACTAGGGAAGAATACTGGGTTTGACATAGCTATTGAAAAAGGTGTAAAGCCCGGAAGTGGTATAGGTTCTAGTGCTTCCAGCTCCGTTGCTGCTGTTTATGCAGTCAATGAATTGCTGGGTCAGCCTTTTACAGATAACGAATTGATTGATTTTGCAATGGAAGGAGAAGGACTCGCTTCAGGAGGAAAACATGGTGACAATGTAGCCCCGGCATTACTTGGTGGTATTACCGTTTTACGAAGCTACAGCCCTTTAGATGTGATAAGAATTGAACCGCCTGAGCAGCTTAGAGTGGTGCTGCTGCACCCTCAGATAGAGATAAAAACCAAAGAAGCACGGGATATCCTTCCCAAACAAATACCCCTGGAGGATGCTATTCATCAGTGGGGAAATGTTGCGGGGCTTGTTTCAGGCTTTTATTCTGCAGATTACGAATTGATTGGCAGATCGATGGAAGACGTGATTGTTGAACCCCGGCGTTCCGGTTTAATACCAGGTTATGATCAGCTTAAATCAGCTGCACTGGCTGCAGGTGCTTTGGGTTGTACCATTTCAGGTTCCGGGCCTTCGGTCTTTGCACTCGCGAAAGGCGATAAAGCTGCAAAGAAAGTGGAAAATGCAATGAAAAAAGCCTACAACAAACATGAAATATCTTTCAATGTTTACAGTTCGTCCATAAGTTTACAGGGAGCAATGATTATTGATAAATAAAACCCGGGAATATAGAAATTATGCAGTTCTACAATCTTTCAAATAAAAAGGAGACAGTAAGTTTTAAAGAAGGAGTACTAAAAGGAGCCGGATCAGGGAAAGGATTGTTTTTTCCCGCTTATGTTCCCAAGCTCAAACCGGATTTTTTTGAAGCTATAGACGCTTTGTCTCTTCCGGAGCTAGCAGTGGAAGTATTAAAGGAATATGCCGGCGATAGCTTTCCAAAAGCTGAATTTGAAGATTTATGTCATGCTGCCTTTAATTTTCCTATTCCTTTGGTCAATGTCGAAGACAATATCTTTGCACTTGAGCTCTTTCATGGTCCGTCACTTGCCTTTAAAGACGTTGGGGCTCGTTTCCTTTCAGAAGTTCTCCGCAAGATAGCCAATGAGAGAGGGGAAAAAATTACAGTTCTCGTTGCAACTTCCGGTGATACGGGTAGTGCAGTGGCCAAAAGTTTTTATAATGTCAGCGGCGTTAATGTGGTGTTGCTTTATCCCTCCGGAAAAGTGAGCGCTTTACAGGAAAAAACATTAACCACCATGAATAAAAATATTCATACTCTGGAAATCGATGGAGCCTTTGATGATTGCCAGCGACTTGTAAAGAATGCATTTGCAGATACTCAGCTTGCCGGAAAATTGAAACTCACTTCTGCCAATTCGATCAATATCGGTCGTTTTTTACCACAAACTGTATATTATTTTTGGGCCTGGAAACAGCTTGATAGGGCAAAGCGCGACAATTTGCTAATTTCAGTACCAAGCGGAAATTATGGCAATATCACAGCAGGTGCACTTGCTCAAAAAATGGGATTGCCGGTAAAGCAATTTGTGGCTGCCTCCAATGTAAACAAGGTGGTTCCCGATTATCTCCGTACCGGGAACTATGAGCCAAGAGAAGCAACCCAGACCCTTTCCAATGCCATGGATGTTGGAGACCCAAGTAATTTTATCCGGCTAAAAACAATTTTTGATAATCAGCATAAACAGATTCAACGCTCAATTAAAAGCAGGATAGCCACTGATGAGGAAACAATTCAGGCCATCCGGCAACTATACAATGATTGGGATTATTTGGCTGATCCCCACGGTGCAGTTGGTTATTTGGGTTGTAAGAAGTATGTAAAAGATTATTCCGCAGGAGTTTTCATGGAAACTGCCCATCCGGCGAAGTTTAAAGATACCGTAGAAAAAGCAATTGGAGAAAAAATTGAAATGCCTGCCTACCTGGAGGAAATACAAAAACAAAAAAAACAGGCCGAAAAACTTTCAGCAAATTACGAGGATTTTAAACAATGGCTTCTTGCTTTTGACCGGAAATAACCGGCATCTGGAGCACAGAATAAACTGTATTTTCGGGGCTTGTGAATTAAAATTATAAATTGTAAATTTCGTTTTAATGGGATAAGCGTTACATCTTATCTTCTTTAAGGAAGTTTAGTTTTCATAATTGATGACATCAAACTGAAATATGAGCCTCGCAAAAAAAATACTGGGTAAGGAACTGCAATATCTAACCAGGGAAGATATAGAAACCTATTTTACTCAACCCCGGGAAGAGACTTCTATTTTAGAATTTAAGAGTGGTGAAGCAAAAGTGAATAGCATATTTAAGGAATTATGTGCCTTCCTGAATACCGAAGGCGGCTTGCTCATTATAGGCACCCCAAAAGAACAGAAAGTAGGCAAAACAGGAAAACGAATTTGTAAAGGTAAACTTGTTCCATCTCATTTTCAAAGCAAGGAGTGGTTGTATAGTTTAATAACAGCGAATATTGTTCCCATTCCAAAAGATTTAACCATTCATGAGATGCAGGCCGATGGAGGAAAATTATTTGTCATAGAAACAGAACAGAGCAAAAACCCGCCTCATCAATTTTTAACCGACGGGCGGTATTATATACGGATGAAACAGGAAGCCCACCCCGCCTCTCATGGGATTGTAGAAGCGCTGTTTTTCAAAAACAGAACGCCCCGATTGTTTGCTGAGTTGGAGATAAGCCAATCGGAACGTGGCGCAGAGAATTTTAACAATATTGCCATCAGTATTATGAATGACTCCAGAATTCCAACAGACCAGGTTAGCTATTACATACAACTGCTGAATATTGAAGATGTCAACCATAATGGCAGCTTAAATCCTGTAGTGAATGGTCACACAAATAATTTTGAAATAGAAGGTTCCATTGATAAAGTTCTGGTTGACGAACGTAAATTCCCGCTGGATTTTGAAATTGAAAATAAACAAGAGCCTTTTGTTATCTCTATCATGGTATGGAACAACAATTCAGGTTTGTTCAAACTGAATGCCTTATTTGATCCTATGAATTTTTTATACATTGATAAATATCAGACGGGTGATAATCAGGAAAAAAATGTAAAAGAACTTTATAATCAGTTACTCGAGTTGAAAAGTAATTTGTATTGAGTGGAATTATTGTTTTTCTATTTCAGTATGAACTTCTGTGCTCTCCGCTAATTCAAACTATTTCACTTTTTCATGACAATCCTTAAAATTTCCCGTTCTTTTTTGTCAGGCATTAATATGTAAACGACAAAAGAACAAATAGTAATGTAGAATTTAAAA
>CAYFRV010000225.1:3699-5032 GCA_964345495.1 uncultured Bacteroidales bacterium
AAAAATGAAGTGGAAAAGTCTGGGGTGCCATTATTAAGTGATTTTAATGATCACCCGAGTATAAGATCAGTAATTGCCGATGGCTACCAAATAGTAAGTTTCTGACAAGTGATTGTCTGCAAAACGAAAAATATGATTAATAAAAACAAATCAGCTAGCAGCCAGAGGATTTATAAACCGTTTATGCGAAGCGAAATATTCAGCAATGTATTGGGTAATTTTATCCGGCTGTCGGTTGAGAATCTTTAAAAAAACATTAAGTTTGTTAATAGAAAAGTTGATTTTTCTATTAACGCTTAATGTTTACTATGGAAGAAGTTTATCAGAACAAACTTGCAGAATGGGTAGAAGCCTACACCGATGATCTTTATAAAAGAGCATTATTTAAAGTTTCTGATCCTGAATTTGCGAAAGACTTGGTTCAGGAGACCTTTTTGGCTGCATCTGAAAGACTCTCCGGTTTTAAAGGTCAGAGTTCGCCTAAAACATGGTTGTATTCAATTCTGAATCATAAAATTGTAGATCATTACAGGAAAAAAGGAAAACAACCAACAACAAATATGACCGATGCCTTTTCAGCGTTTTTTGATGAAAACAAAGAATGGAAGTCGGCAAAAAGACCCGCAGATTGGCATGAAAATGAGCAGAATCTGCTTGAAAACGATGAATTTCAGCGTATACTAGAAGAATGCATGGAAGCACTTCCTCAACAATGGAATATGTGTGTCAAATTAAAATACATAACCAATAAAAAAGGAAAGGAAATTTGTAAGGAATTGGACATCACCCCGTCAAATTACTGGCAAATCATACACCGGGCAAAACTTCAGTTAAGAGATTGCATTGAAACGAATTGGTTTAAAAGTTGAAAAGGATTATGAAAAAGTTTATGCATACTTTATTTCTTTCCTGTTTGAAAGCTACTGAATTGATAGAAAAGAAACTTCAATTCAACCTGTCTTTCAGGGAAAGATTACAGTTAAAAGTTCACAAAATGATGTGCAAGGCCTGTACCAACTATGAAAAACAAAGCAGTTTAATCGACCAGGGAATATCCAAAAGCCTTAGCAATAAAGACATATCTCATACTGATATAAAGGAACTGAAAACACTCATCAACAAGAAACTTAACGAGCAATAATCGAATAATATTATTATGCCAGGAACAACACGGTTTAAACTTTTCATGGCACTGGCAACCGAAAGAGAAACTCTAAAAAGAGCAATAAGCGTTGCCTTATTAGTAGGAATTATCCTCAACCTGATAAATCAACCGGAGATTTTTTTCTCATTTTCTTTTCATGAAATAAACATTATACAAATTTTTCTAACA